>RECX01000237.1 GCA_007693825.1 Balneolaceae bacterium | reverse complement strand
CCACGCCGCACAGCCTCATGGGCGAGGAACGGAAACTGCTGGATATCGCCTATCCGGGCGACATCGTCGCGCTTTTCAATCCGGGCGACTTCCGCATCGGCAGCACACTCCATGCCGCTGATCCGGTCACCTTCGATGTGATCCCGCTGTTCTCGCCGGAGCATTTCCGAAAGGCATCCTCGAAAGACCCGTTCAAGCGCAAACAGCTTCGTGAAGGACTCAGACAGCTTTCCGAAGAGGGTGTGGTCAACGTATTCGAGCTTCCGAACGGCGTCGGCAACGAACTGCTGCTCGGGACCGTCGGCGCCCTTCAGTTCGACGTGGTGGAACACCGCATGAAGACCGAATACAAGGCCGACATCACCCTGGCACCGACCTCATACATCGCCGCCCGCTGGCTTCCCGATGATGAAAAGATCATCGCCAAACTCAAAGCCTCCTACTCCACCAATGTGACTTTCGACATCGAGGGACACCCGATCGTGCTCTTCGAAAGTCTCTATGCCCTCAACAGTGCCATAGAAGCGGTAGGCGAGGAAAACCTGCTCCAGTTCAAGAAGTAAAACCCCCGCGCACTGTCCGGGTATCTTTTTGAAACAGGAACTGTGTGTTAACTTGCCGCAACAGGGTGCCATTTAGCCGCAACAGGTGCCATTTTGGCGCGCAGGTGTAAGAAAGTCCGGGCCTTCTTGTCATATAACCGAAACGACCGGGATCAGCTGGTTGGATGAACAACGTTCAGATGAAATGAACATGACAGCCTCCAGCTGACACACAGAAGGATGATTACATCCTGTCATGTGAATTCTATGTGACATAATAAATCAGAAATGTTAAACACATGAAAGGCGGTACCATCCCTTTACCCGGCAGGATTCCATAAAACGGGCTCAATAGATCAGGCTCAATCATATCGGAATACGGACGAAGGAGTGGTACAATGTTGCAGCGTAACTGGTTTTTCTGGATGGAGGCCCTGCAGATCACGGCTGCCGAGCGAAGAATGGTGCTCGGGTTGATGTCCGTGCTGCTGGTCATAACGGCGCTCCGGACATTTTATCCGGATCGCACCATCTATGATGAAAGTTATTATGAGCCGGTGATAGCCGAATTCATCCGTCTATCAGGCATCCGGGAAGAGGACAGCCGCCTGCTGCTGGCCCGGTATTATCCGCCGGTAGAAGAGAAGCCGGGGGCTGCCCTGTCACTGGCACGACAGTTGCGCAATGAACCGCCGAATGCAGCTCTTTTTACACTGAAGCAGCCGGGCGACGGGCGGAGTGGGTCGATGGCGGATCCCGGACAGGAACATGGCCGGATGCAACGGTCAACTGAAGCAGGAAGCAAAGGAACAGCAGGCAAGAGAACAGCAAACAAGCAAGCAGGGAACAAACAAACAGCAGATAAGCAAGGCGGGAGCGAAGAAGTCCTCAGGGTGAACGTCCAGCAGGCCGGACTGGAGGAGCTGGTCCGTCTTCCGGGCATCGGTCCCGTCACGGCCGGACGTATCATTGCATACCGCGAAAATAACGGACCGTTCCGGAAAACGGAAGACTTGTTGAACGTATCGGGCATCGGTCCGGTTACATTGGAAAGAATCCGTGAGTTTATTATCGTGGATCCGGATCCTGATCCCGAACCGATACCGGTACCGGATATTGACCCCGAACCGATACCCGAACCGGCAAGGGATCCTGGACCGTAAAAGAAACCTGTACGGGATTCCGTGCCGGAACACGACCCGGGGTGATGACTTAGCTGGTTTTGTTTATGGTCGGGCCCGGATGTGAGCAAAGGGGCAAGACGGACGAGATACAGCCCGCAGGAGCGGGTACTTCACCGGCCCGTTTTACGTTAGGTAATCGGAAGGACGAAAAGAGGCTGCGGAACGTGCCGGCAGGTATCGGCGGTACGCTCCCGGCACCAGCCTTGCAACGGATTTCCGGATCCGCAGGTTGCGGCTTCCAGACACGACACTTGTACACTGAATAATTGAACCGAATGAGTATTTCCATACTGTGGGTTGATGATGAGATCGATCAGCTGAAGCCTCACATCATCTTTCTGGAGAAAAAAGGATATCGCGTCACACCGGTCACCAACGGGGAAGACGCCCTCTCCCTTGTGAAGAAGAACAAGTTTGACATCATTTTCCTGGATGAACAGATGCCCGGCATGGACGGCCTGGCCACACTTACGGAGCTCAAGAACATACAGCCCGGCATACCCGTCATCATGATCACGAAAAGTGAAGAAGAGGAGATCATGGAGGATGCCATCGGCGGCAAGATATCCGATTACCTCATCAAGCCGGTCAATCCCAACCAGATCCTGCTGACGGTCAAGCGCATCCTGGACCGGCACCGCATCCGCGACGAAAAATCGGCCCAGTCGTACCTGCGCAGTTTCAGTGAGATCACCACCATGATCAACGAGCAGCCGGAGTGGGACGACTGGATCCGCATTTACCGCAAGCTCACCAACTGGCAGATGGAGCTGAAAGGCTCCGAAGAAGGCCTGCAGCAGGTGCTCCAGGACCAAATCCAGACCGCAAATGCCGAATTCGGAAAATTCATCCAGAGCGAGTACTACGACTGGCTGCGCGCCAGCCGGGAAGACCGGCCAATGCTCTCGCCCGACCTCATAAGCGAAGCGGTGCTCCCCGCGATGAAGGATGGCAAGAGTACCATGCTGTTCCTGATCGACTGCATGCGCTACGACCAGTGGCTTGTTTTTGAGCAGATGCTGGCACCCTATTTCAATATCGACACGGATTTCTACTACTCCATCCTGCCAACGGCCACCCCGTATTCGCGCAACGCCATATTTGCCGGCCTCTATCCGTCACAGATCGAGCGGCACTATCCGAAACTCTGGACGCAGAGCGATGAAAACGAGACATCGCTGAACCAGTTCGAAGCGGAACTGCTCACCGCCCAGTTCGAGCGGAAGAAAACCGGGGTCAAACCAAAATATGAGAAAATCCTGCAGAGTGAAGAGGGCAAACGCATATCCGAACGTATCCTCAACTATACCCAGTCGCCGTTCAGCGCCTTCGTGATCAATTTTGTGGATACGCTGGTGCATTCGAGGTCCGATTCCCAGGTGCTGAAGGAAATCGCACCGGACATGACGGCTTTCCGGGAGCTCACCCGCACCTGGTTTGCCCATTCATCGCTGTTCCAGATGCTCAAAAAACTTTCCGAGCAGGATGTGCGGATCATCATCACGACCGACCACGGCTCGATCCGCGCCATGCGGGATACGAAAGTGCTCGGGGATCGGGACACATCCACCAGTCTCCGCTACAAATTCGGCCGGCATCTGCGATGTGATGACAATGCCGCCATTTACATCGACAAACCGGGCGACTATTTCCTTCCGAGGGCCAATATGAACACCAACTACATCATTGCCCTGGAAGATTACTATTTTGTCTATCCGACCAACTACAACAAATACCAGAACAAATACCGGGATACCTTTCAGCACGGCGGAGCTTCCATGGAGGAGATGATACTGCCGCTGGCCTACCTGCAGCCCAAATGACGGCGGATGCAGCAGGATGGATCCGCCGGTTTGCCAGCAGGATACAGGAACGTGAATTCCATTGCACAATTTACGACATCGTCCATTGAGGAGACCCTCCGGGCCGGCGAGCAATTTGCTGCCGGACTGAAGCCCGGGGATATCGTTCAGCTCAGGGGGGAACTCGGTGCCGGTAAAACACACTTTGTGAAGGGTGTCGCCCGTTTCTTCCGTATTCCGGAAGACGAGGTTCAGTCTCCGACCTTTTCCATTGTTCATGAATATTCCGGCCAGGTCACGATATATCACGTGGATGCGTATCGCCTGAACCGTCCGGAGGAAGCCCTTGAATTCGGGCTGGAAGAGTATCTCTACGGAGACGGCATCTGCCTCATCGAGTGGCCGGAAAGGATAGCATCACTGCTTCCGGATAACTGCCGGGTAGTGGAAATCGCACATATCGACCAGAACAAACGGCAAATTATGATTCATCGGCTGGATTGATTTTTGTATCTTATCCACCTGTTTTTCAAATGAACATAATGGACTTCAAAAGACTCCCATATCGCATCGACCGCCTGCCGGTCATCCTGCCATTCCACAGACGCGCTGACAACGACCTGAACAGCGGGGACCTGGTGTACTACGGCCCCAGCCCGGAGTTCTACGGCATCGGGGAGGTGCTGAAGGTGGTCGACCGTTTTTGCATCGTGGATTTCCGCGGCACCGGCAAATACAGCATCCACAAGGATGCCTTTGAGTCAAAGTACCTCATCCCCATCCACAAGCTCAATCTTTCCCACCTGCTTTAGGGTCCACTCCAGCCGTATCGGAAATCTTCCCCGCGCTGTCAAGATTGCCCTTT
>RECX01000133.1 GCA_007693825.1 Balneolaceae bacterium | reverse complement strand
TCACGTTCGTGGTACCCGAAAAGGTGCGCCGGGCGGACAAGCTCTACAAGCTGGTACCATCCGGCAGTGATTCGCAAGCCAGCTTGTGAACCGGGCGAATGAACGCCCGCCGGGCAACGGTCCATCATGGCAGCATGCATCAACTATCTGTCGTTTATAAATTGAAAATCTTTGTTTATTATTTGCTTGATCATCGGAAAGGCACAGAAAGCATTCCGGGGTCCATCCACAGACCAGAGCCACAAAAGACCAGAGCCACAAAAGACGATAGCCACAACAGACGATAGCCACAACAGACGATAGCCACAACAGACGATAGCCACAACAGACGAGAGTCTCAAAAGACGAGAGTCACAAAAAAAAAGATAAAAATGACCCCTGCAAAGACGATACTAAGCTTGTTGCTGATCCTGTCACTCTCGGTTTTTGCCTGCAGTGATGACAATGATGAAAACGGATTGCCTGACGTGGACTTGTCAGAATTTCCCATTCAGGGTTTCCTTGACTGGGATACCTCTTTTATGCTCATTGCGGTTGAAGAAGACTCCGACGGCTTTTTTGCCTATATGAGATTGCTGATCACAGAAAACCACGATGTTCTTTCGCTTCAGATTAACGGAAATAACATTCAAATATCTGCATCTGAAGGATTCTACAATGCAGGTCTGGATCTGGTCCCCGGCCAGGAATTCACTTACCGGCTGCGCATCGACGATAACATACGTACCGGAAAACTGGCCGTTCCAGAGCCCATCCGCGGCACTTTCCCTCAATCCTTCAATTTATCGGCCAACTATACGATGAGCTGGACTACACCGTCGGATCCGGCAGGATATGTGGCCCTGCTTCAGATCGGGCTTGATCTTGATGACGACTGGCTCGACCATGGCCAGCTTCTTCAAGGGAGCGCCCGCAGCCATACGTTCAGCAGCAGCATCTATTCCGGACTTGGTGAAGATGATGTCTGGTATATTGATGCCGGTGTATTGGGTATGAACTTCGACATTAACGATGACATGCTGATCATGGCTGCCTTTGACGAATACGAAGTATATGATTTTGACGACGAGATCGGCTTCCGCCAGGCTGAAAAGAAAGTTGCCGGAGACCGTCCCCGCGGCAGGTTCCCCGCTACGCTTCGCCATCAGGCCGTGCCGGTGGAGTAACCCTTCAGGCTGCCGTTCTCCGTTGAGTAACCGCTCCCACTTGAGCAGCCGCTTCCAGTCAGGCAGCCATCACTGGTCGCGCTCGGCCAGCTCCAGCCAGCGCTCGCTTTTCTTATCGATGAGTTCCCCGAGCGTTCCGTGACGTTCGGATTTCTCGCGGAGCTCTTCGTATGCCAGGGAGTCGCCGGATAGTTCGGCTTCCAGTGCCGCACGCTCGTCCTCCAGCCCGGCAATCTCCTTTTCCAGCCGTTGCAACTCCTTGCGCTCCTTGTAGGAGAGGCCCTTGCGGGCTGTTTTTTTACTTGTGGATGCATCTCCTGCAGGCACCCCGGCCCCACCTTGGTTGTCGTCCCCGTTTTGTGCCCCGCGATGTGAGTCATAGGATTGCCCCGCTCCCGCGCCGAGCCGTGACCCGGCACCGCGTCCGCCACCACCGGCATGTGCCGCATGCTTCCGGGCCGCATCCTCCCGTTCCTTCCTTTCTGCTTCGCGGCGCATCTGCTGCTCCCGGTATTCGTGCCAGGTTCCGTTGAAATCGCGGATGATCCCGTCCCCCTCGAAGATGAAGTAATGGTGGACCAGCTTTTCCATGAAAAAACGGTCGTGGGAGACCACGATCAGGCATCCGCCGAAATCCTGCAGGAAATCCTCGAGGCGTGTGAGCGTTTCCAGGTCCAGGTCGTTGGTGGGCTCGTCCAGGATCAGGAAATTGGGATTGCGGACCAGCACCATCATGAGTCCGAGCCGGCGGCGTTCGCCTCCGCTCAGCTTGCCGACCGGCGTGTACTGCATTTTGGGCGGGAACATGAAGTGTTCCAGGAACTGCGAGGCGGAGATGCGGCGGCCGTCCGAGAGGGTGATGACCTCGGCGATCTCGCGGATGACGTCGATGACACGCATTTCCTCGTCCAGCTCCAGCCCCTGCTGGCGGTAATGGCCATAGACGATGGTGCTCCCCTTGTCGATGGTGCCGCTGTCGACGGGCTCCTCGCCGGTGAGCACGTTCAGGAAGGTGGTTTTGCCTGTCCCGTTGCGGCCGATGATGCCGATGCGCTCGCCGCGGCTGAACGTGTAGCTGAAATTGTCGAGGATAACCGTTTCTCCGTTGCCAATGTCTCCATTGCCAGTCTTCCCGTTGCCCGTATCCCCGCTGGCCGCGTCTCCGTTTCCGGTGTCGCCGCTGCCCGTGTTCCCATCACCCGCATCCCCGTTGCCCGTCTTTCCGTTGCCCGTTTTTCCATAGCTTTTACTGATGTTGCGCAGCTCAAGGATCTTCTTGCCCATGCGCTGCATTGAGACCTCGAGCCGCAGCTCGGGTCCGCCGGATGTCTGCTTCGCCTTCTCCTCGGTCTCGTAAAACGCGGAAATGCGTGATTTTGATTTGGTGGTGCGCGCTTTGGGCGACCGGCGCATCCACTCGAGTTCTTTTTTCAGCAGTTGTGAGGCCTTGCCGGCGGCCGTTTTTTCGACTTCCTGCCGCTCGGCCTTTTTCTGGAGGTAGTACGGGTAGTTGCCGCGATGGTGGTAGAGCTTGCCCTGGTCGATCTCGATGATCTGGTTGCAGACGCGGTCCAGGAAATAGCGGTCGTGCGTGACCATGAGCAGGGTGGCGGTGCTGCGGGAGAGGTGGTTTTCCAGCCACTCGATCATGTCGACATCCAAGTGGTTGGTCGGCTCGTCGAGCAGCAGCAGGTCGGGCTCATCCAGCAGCACAAATGCGAGGGCCACGCGTTTGCGCTCCCCTCCGGAGAGGGTGGAAACGGGGCGGTCGGTATCGTGGATGTCGAGTTTGCCCAGGATCTGCTGCATGCGCTCTTCGTAATCCCAGGCGTTGGCGGCGTTCATGGCGGACAGGGCATCGTCGTAGGCCTGTCGTGTTGCGTCGGTCACTTCGCGCGATTGCGCCTGCACGGCCAACTCGTATTGCCGGATCACCGCGGCCGTCTCCGTATGTCCACGGAAGAGGCTTTCGCGGATGGTGCGATGTGCTTCCAGGCGCGGCTCCTGCTCCAGGAATCCGAGGCGGATGCCGTTGCGCACCGTCACCTGTCCGCCGTCCGGCGGTTCCATGCCGGCGATGACCCGGAGCAGGGTGGATTTGCCGGTGCCGTTCGGGGCAATCAGCGCGGTTTTGTCGCCCCGCGAAATCCCGAAGGTCAGGTCTTCGAAGAGCGGTTTTAGTCCGAACGACTTGGAAAGCTGTTCAACGGAGAGATACGTCATATTGGAAAATTGGTAATATCGTGACTTTTGGTAACTTTGTGTGGCAGAAATTTGAATTCTGGAAGTACCATCGGAGTACGATATGAGCAGCATTAAAGTCAAAGGCGCACAGTTGCACAAAAAAGGGTGCCGCTTCACGGTCTGGGCCCCGCATGCCGACGAAGTGTATGTGGTTGGAACGTTCAACGGCTGGGACAAGACGGCGCACCCCATGACCGGCAGAAAGAACGGGGAATGGGTGGCCGATATTGCCGGAGCAAAGGCCGGTAACGAGTACCGCTACCGCATCCTCAACGGAGATCAGGAGCTGATGCGGATCGATCCCAGGGCGCGTCGCGTGACCGATTCGACGGGCAATGCTATCATCCGCGATCCGAAAAGCATCGCCGGCATGGTGCCGTTCACACCGCCGCCGATGAACGAAATGATTATCTACGAGCTGCACATCGGCACGTTCGGCAAGGAGGAGGGGGAGGATGGGCCCGGCACCCTGAGCGGGGCGATTCGCCATCTTCCGTACCTGTGCGAACTCGGGGTGAACGTCATAGAGATCATGCCGCTGGCCGAGTTCGCCGGCGGGTATTCCTGGGGATACAATCCGGCGCACATTTTTGCGGTCGAGAGCGACTATGGACGTCCGCGCGAGTTCCGGAAGTTCGTGGATGAGGCGCACAAACTGGGCCTGTCCGTGGTGGTGGATGTGGTCTACAACCATTTCGGTCCCGATGATCTGCAACTGTGGCAGTTCGACGGCTGGAGCAAGAATGACATGGGCGGCATCTATTTCTACAACGACTGGCGGGCGAAGACGCCCTGGGGACATACGCGTCCGGATTATGGACGACCCCAGGTGCGCGACTTCATCCGCGACAATGCCCTGATGTGGCTTTGCGAGTACAGCGTTGACGGGCTGCGGTGGGATATGACCTCCTACATCCGCAACGTGCACGGCCGCGACGGCGACACGGGAAGTGATATCCATGAGGGATGGACGCTGATGCAGGAGATCACGCACGAGATCCGCAAACAGCGTCCCGGCGCCATCAACATCG
>RECX01000106.1 GCA_007693825.1 Balneolaceae bacterium | reverse complement strand
TTATTTTTCAGCATTTGCTGGATTCAAAAAAACTAAAAAACCGGGCCGAGGTTGCGCGGTTTTACGGCGTTAGCCGTGCCTGGGTAACCAAGGTTTTGAACGGGTAAATATCCTGCTAAGGCTTTTTCACCAACATCTTATCATAAATGATTTGACTTGCGTAATCCAATGCTTGATGATCCGGTTTATAGATGGCATCCTGCCCTCCCTGAAAATTATTACATGCCAAGCGTCGAACCCAGAAAATCAAAGGCACGGTTTACGTCTACGAGGATTATCCCTATTGGGATGCCGACAAACAGCAGCAGACCCGCCACAAACGCGTTTACATCGGTAAAAAAGACGACAGAGGAACCTTCATTCCAAATAAGACTTGGCTGGCCCGCAAAAAAACCGGCACTGGCTCCGAACTACAGGTTTACACGACAACCGCACGAAAAGCCTATTTCGGGGTTAACTGGTTGCTCAATACCATCGCCAAACGTACTTCTATCGACCAGGACCTTCGCTCATTTTTTCCCCGTGAACAAGAGAAAATACGCTCGCTGGCCAGTTATCTGGTCTCTGAGAGCGACAGCCCCATGTACCGTTAAGGACGCTGGGCTCATACCCACTGGCATCCCTACGGGGAGCCGCTGCCCCAGATCAACCTGGCTCTGATCTTCGGACAGTTCTCCACGATGCCGGCCTACTACCGGTGACTGCCCGGCAATGTGACCGATGTGACGACCATTCGCTAGTTGCTACGCGACCTGGATGAGATGGACTTTAGCCGGGTCAAACTGGTCCTGGATCGGGGGTTCAACAGTGCCAAAAATATCGATGCGCAGTATCTGCATCGCTATAAATTGGTTTTCTGAGCCAGAAAAACTCGCTTTTTTTGCGCAGTCATCTGGATCGCTAACACCCAACAGGCCCTTTGGGTGTATCGGAACAAGGATTTGGTGGAAAAATCTTTTTTGTTAATTTGAAAAACCGATTGAATATGCGCTGTCCCATGGTCAGTTCAGAAGAAAGCCTGGGTGGAAAACTGTTTGTGCAGTTTATCACCCTGATCCTGGTGCCCAGGACCCATAAAGTTATGAAAGAGAGAGGGTTGTACAAGACATTGACGATGCAGGAGTTGCTCGACGAACTCGACATCATCAAATGCTACGACATGGAAAGAAAAAGACCACATTACGGTGAAGTCACCGGCAAACAACGAAAGATCTATGAGTGCTTTGGATTCACAGTCCCGGACATGTTATAAAACCCCGGGAGGGAAGGTTACAAACAGCTTGTTGGTAGAAACGGTTAGTCCGAGTGCAATTCACTTCACCAGATTGCTTAGGGTGTTTCCGGATATTCATCAAGAACTTTGCCTGTACTGCTAATCATTTTCATGTGACGTTGTGTGCCATGAAGTGTCAGTAGGATGAAATGTCGTTCGGATGCAGCTTTTACAATGTACCAGTTCTCGTAATCCTGACGGGATGCTATCTCTCTGGTCTCTGTGCCCCAGGCCCCATCCCCCACATAGACGATGCCATTGCTTCGCACCTCGTTTTCTCGAATGGGAAATGTCCGTTTATAGGCATGATCGTGGGCTTCAAATACCAATTGTACACCGCCTTTTTCAAATTCTGGAACCCACAGTTCACGAACCCGTTTTTGAACTTCATCATTGTAATTCCTAACCGAAGGATAGGCAGGAACATGATATCCGGGAATAAGGTGGGGCACTTGTGACCGTTCCGCCAGGGTTTGTCTGATCCAGGCTACCTGATTTTCAACAGGATTGGCATGGTCAGTATCCAGCAGCAGCAACGATAAATAGTCGCCAAAATCAAGCACATTATATCCCGGTAGTCCGGGCATTGCAAATAATCGAAAGAAATAGGGAGCGACCTCTTTTTTCCACTCATCCGTATCCGAGTAAGCAGGATCGTCGGGACGTCTATCGTCCCTGAAATAGTATCCTCCTCTGATTTCATGGTTTCCTATGGTCACTACCATGGGCACCACTCGATAGTCATCTGTGATCAATGTATTTTTATAGGCATTGAAAAAACTGTACCATTGGTTATGTGCTCGTGGCGTTTGAGTGTCCCGCTGACGCTGTTTTTCAGGTGAAAGACCATCGGCATAGGCCAAATCACCCTGAATGAACACAAAATCGATATCATATTTCATGGCCTGTCTGGCAGTTTTTTCCATCCATTTTTGCCGGTGCATTGTATCACCTCCCACCGCAATACGCAGTGGTTGTGACAAGTCGGATGGCATTGTTCGGAAGTAATACACTTTGGAACTCTCACCAAACTTGAACTCATAATCCGTTCCGGGTTGAAGACCTGTCAATTCAACTCTTTGAATGGTTCGATCTGAAAAGGGAAATTCTATCATCCGGGCTGTAATCGGATCACTCCATGTACCTGTCCCACGCTCCCGGAATTCAAGGATATTCCGATCTTCATTGATAATATGCCAGTCAATGGTCATTGTGGTGGTGGGATCCTGTTGCCAGGTCAAAAAAAGACCAATTGGATCAAAATAATCCTTACCTCCATGAAACTGCTGTGCTTTTAGTTCACTTGGCACAAGAGATACGACGATCAATAAAAGTGCGGCTGATACCAATGATGGGGACTGAAAAGATCTACTGAATGAGTGTTCCATGTTAAAGCGTGTTTTTGAGTGTTATTGACGTCACACAGAAATGAACTTACATGCTAACCTGATTTATTTCTGCTGAATGGCCAAATTGTGATAGATTCCGGCACTTATTGCTACAAAGTTGTTTTCTGTCGGTGTATCCTCAATCTGATTGTGGTTTCCGCGGCTCCAACCCCATGCGGTTATTGTGCCGTCAGAATGAAGTGCCAAACTGTGCGTATATCCGGCATCCAGAGCCACAAATCCGTTTCGGTTCGGTGCATCGCTGACTTCACCGCGCATATCCCAGCCCCAGGCTACAATGGTGCTGTCATTTCGCAGTGCCAGACCGTGCCTGGCACCAGCTACCACCGAAATAAAGTCATTATCAACAGGCACCTCAGATACAGACCCCATCAGGTCGGTTCCCCAAGCCCGTATGTACCCCTCGTCGGTTAATACAAAATGTTGTGAGCGGTTTACGGATATATCCGAGACCCTCAATCCTTTTGGGACATCCGTAATACCACGAACTTCAGCATCATCCCGGTCACGGTACCGGCCACCCCAAACTACGAAGGTACCGTTTTCTCTGAGTGCAATACTTGTGTCAAAGCCCGCGGAAATCGCAACGAAATTGTTTCCCCGTGGCCTCTTGGAAACCTGCTCGGTCATATCCAGTCCCCAGGCAACCATGGTTCCGTCTTTTCGCAATGCCAGATTGTGTCCATAACCTGCGGATATTGCTACGTAACCGTCATCGTCAGGTGTATCCAGTACCTGTCCACGGCTGTCATATCCCCAGGCAGCGATGGTTCCGTCTTTTCGCAATGCCAGGCTATGCCGGTATCCTGCAGATACCTGGATAAAATCATCTCCTTCCGGAATTTGGCTCACCTGCCCGTGGTCGTCAAGACCCCAGGCCACGATGGAACCAGATGGAATGTCAGTTGATGGGGTTCTCTGACATGATATCGCCAGTAAAGCAGCCATCGACAGCAATACCGGGAGAATGAGAGATTGTTTTATTCTGTTGTGTAGCATGTAATTCATTCTGATCATTAACTGCTTATTTCTTACACATAATCGATCGTATTTCAATTTTCGCCTGCCCTGCTATTCAAGTAATTTGTCATACCTTTCAGATCATCCACATTAATGATGTCGATATTGGCCTTCATCAATTCATCCCATACCGTTTTTTTGTCAGGGGTAGCCCAAAAGCGAATCAGTTTCCCCTCTTGCTGGACCTGAGCTACCAGTGTATGCAAGCGTTGACGTTCTTCTTCAGGCATCTGTCCATCGCCATCCCATGAAAACCAAGTGAACCAATGATCACTGATAATTGGATATAGACGAGTATCAAGTCCATACCCAGAATCGCGAATTCTTCCATCAATAAATGCGATTCTGTTATTCGTTTCAGGATTTATTTGCGGTCGGTTTCCGGAAATTAAAAGCTTTACCGGACCATCCACCCACTCTCTATCTTCCAAGCGGAAAAATAATTTTCTATATGGCTCAATTTCGTCAAGAATTGCTTCATATGTAGCCTCGGCATCCGTTTTAACATCAATGACAAGAAAGAAATCAAGATCACTATCAGGATGAACCACACCACCCTGATCGTCAATCCAATTCGATAATGGAGTCAGATACATTTCTTCCAATACCGGCGTGTTTAGCAAGTCAGACGGGTGGTCATGCGCCACATACAGTTTATTGTCAATCAGGTGGATGTCCGCCTCGATCATTTGCACTCCCAGAGACAGTGCCTTGAAAAGAGGCAAATCCTGCTCATAGTCATTATGCGACCAGATATAAACCTGTTCCGGTGTTTTCTGTGCCCTCACCGGTTGCCAATGTTGTGCTATCACAGCCCCGGTTGTGACCAAAGACAGCATCGAACAAATGGTCAAAGCACCAGTGTAAAGTTTGATCCGTTGGATGCAATTCATATCAGAAACTATACCTGATGCCCGTATTGATAATCACACCTTTCCGGATATCAATTTCGGAAGGATAGAGTGATCTTGCATATGCATACCTTTTACGTTCACTGCGGAGCAGATTGGAGGCATTCGCCCAGAAATGGAAATTTTCGGAAATACGGAATTGAAAAGTGGCAGACAGATCGCTGGCTCCATCATCGTGATAATCCAGGAATACCATTTCGGTTGAGGATAGCGAAGGCGCCCAGGCTGCATCCACACCCAGATCCGAAACATACTCAGAGGTCCAGTGATACATCAATTGAGTAAATATACGCCCATGGGAAAAGTTCATCGCCGCATTTACCACGTGTGGACTTTGTCCCGGCAGCTGCAATATTTCACCGGGACGATTACTATCCTGATGATCTGATCGTGTCCAGGTGTAATTGGCATATAGCCCTAAACCAGCAAGCCATCCCGGCAAAAAAACCAATTGCTGTTGCCAGGCAATTTCCAAACCATAAATATCGGTCTTACCCTCAGAGTTGATAAACATACGTTCTTCGTATCCATCCAATTCACCACCACTCAGTACACGGGATCGTTTGGTCACCGCATTGGTGAGCTGCTTGTAAAACAGGTTGACACCAGTCTGAATATGGTTCCCAATATAAACTTGGGTCAACAGGTCGAGGTTATCTGCTACCATTGGTACAAGATCAGGATTACCCTTAAACAACGTCCCCTGCTGATGCTCCAGCAGCACAAAGGGACTCAGCAGATTGGCATCAGGACGTCTGATAGTGCGTGAATAGGCTGCTTTAAGTGCAGCGAATTCTGAAGGCCGGATTGAAATCTGTACGTTTGGGAATAAATGCGTGTATTGCTGATCGGATGCCGCCTTTACATCCTCTGTCAGTTCATCGGATTCATTGTAAGCCAGAACGACACCTTCGTAATTAGCCACAGTGTGCTCAATTCGGATACCACTAAAAAACTCCAATAGGCCAACCTGCCAGCTTCCCATTCCGTATCCGGCATATATCCGTTCCCTGTGATCGTAATTCCAAATACCGGAATCGCGCCTTTCACTGTCGGTATCACCAATGAAGAATGGGCGATTTTCTTCAAAGAAGAGCAGTGCCATATCGGTATCTATAACCCAAGGGATGCGATAATTTGTTTCACCAAAAATGTCAAGATTCCCCTGTGGCACCATCCGGAAACGGTTCAGGTCAAGGGTCCGGAAATAATTAAAATGTGTTTGTCGATAGTTATTGGCACGGACATTATGTGAGGCCAAAACACCAAATGCTACCGTTCCATGATGATGTGGAATTCGCAGATCCAGATTTGCGGAGTAAAGTTCATTATCCTGACCGGTAATAGTCTGGTCTATCCCCTGAAAACGAATGCTCCTGTAATCGATGGTACCATCCCGGGCGAGTTGGACATTAGTGATCTGCATCTCCGGCCGGACCCGGTCGTCAAAATTGATGGTAAAATCCACACCATTCCGCTGAAAAGGAAAGAGGTACTCCTCCTGGAAGACTTGCGAGGTTGACCAGGTAGCATCAAAATCGAGCTTACCGAAATTAAACCGCTGCCGGCCACCTGCGTGTACGTTATAGTGACGGACCTGGTGATTTTGACGCAACGCATTATAGCCGGCGAATCCTTGCTGACCAATTGCTCCAGTGGTGTCTGGCCGAAGCAGATCACCCATTGTGTCCATGATATTTTGATGGCGGTCAGTAGCGCGATCGTTATTAAAAAAGAATCCCTTCAGATAAAACGATAATGCATCAGATGCTTCATAATGCATCCGGGCGCTTCCAGACCACCGTGTGGCTGCATCTACATGGAGTCCCGGTGCAATTCGGGTAAGCACATCCATCTGGGTATTTTCTATTTCAGCGGCCCCGTAATTCATGGTGAGACTTTCAAAACCCGACTGATCCTGTTGCAGAGAAAGGTCAACGGATAGACTCAAATTCTCATGAACTGTTTCAGAATAGTGCAGCCCGGCATTAGCGCCGGCTCCTGTGTAGGTAAAATAATCGGGATGAGCGGTTACACCTCCGTATGCTCGGACAGTGCGCCCATCACCTGGTGGATATCCATAAGTTATTAAATTTATTGTACCTGCCAATGCATCCGCTGGAAGGTCGGGTGCAGCCACGCGAATAATCTCAATTTCCGAAAAAATGTCCGACGAAACACTTGCAATTTCGAAACTTCGACCATCGAAAGTGGAAGCAGCCAACGGACGCCCATTCAGCAGTACATTATACCCGAACTGACCAACCCCTCTCATATTCAGTTCATTGCGCCGGCCCAGGTTCATTCCCGGCATCCGTACGATGGCATCCCTGACTGATCGTGTTCCAAACTGCTCCATCTGTTGAGATGTAATCGTAGTTGTTAATGGTGCTATATATTGTGACGAATCCGGTTGTACGGAAGATACGGTTTGTGCGGCCACCTCAGTTGTCCATACCATAAGCAGGCATATGAGTCCGGCCGTCACTCCTTTGGCTGCTCCATTCCGAACCGGACATGACTTGAAAAAAACATCAAGCAGGATTCCTGGTAACCTCATATCAACAAAAATGTCATTCCTCTTCATTTGAAGCTGATCTGTTTCAATTTTGATTAAAGACTGTATTGCAGTCCCATGGTGATTTGGGTTCCTCGAAGCGAAACGTTGGTAGGATAATACTCGCGGTCATAGCGGTAATTGACGCTTCGATTATTCATCAGATTGGATCCATTAGCCCATACCCGGAAATTTTCGGTAATGCGATATCTGAGCGTCAGAGAAACGTCATTGGCACCATCGGTATAGTTGTCGGCATATACCCGCTCCTGCAACTGGATGGACGGGACCCATGACCTGGTAGGTGCGTAATCCGTCACGAATGGCGAACTCCACTGGTAGGTGATATGTCCGGAAAAATTTCCTTGATTGTAATCCAGACCGGCATTGACAACATGTGGACGCTGATCCTGCAGCCTCACCAACACCGGATCACCTGCATCGGTTTCGCGATCGATGTCCGCCTCTGAATAAGTGTAGGAATAGTTTACATAGGTCCCGAAATTTCCAAATATCCAGGGCAGAAAAGATAAATTCTGCTGCCAGCTGATTTCAATGCCGTAGATATCGGCTTCCTCTCCGTTCAGGAATGTGGTCCGGTTCCATCCCGAGTATGCCTCCGGATTATTATCTGGAGTTTCAAATGCAGTAAAACCCTCATCCGGCACCCTGCGAGTCTCGGAATAGACAAAGTTGTCCAGTTTTTTATAGAACAATCCCAGACTGATCTGTCCGACGCTTCGGAAGTAATGCTCGATAAGCAAGTCAAGGTTATCGGAGATCATGGGTTGCAGTTCCGGGTTACCGTACTCAATTCTCCGGCTGTTGTAGTTCCAAATGCGAAATGGTGAGAGCTGGTTGAACGTCGGCCGCCCGATGGAACGCGAATAAGCTGCCCGTAAATTGGTAAAGTCGGTAATTCGAAAAATGAACTGGGTGTTAGGAAACAGATTGGTATAGGATACGGTTGACTCCACCAGAGAAGCACCCATGAAAAGGTTGTTCTGAGAAAAGAGTGCTTCACGTGCTTTATAGACGGCCGAAGTGTGTTCCAGGCGTGCACCTCCCAAAAGCACAAACTTGCCCAAGCTTAATTCAGTCATCGCATAAGTTGAATACACCCGTTCAGCGCCATCAAAGTAGGTTGCCTCTGACCGGCCAAACTGTTCTTCATCTTTGATCAGATTCGGAAACCGGCTTTCATACATCCTGATAAAACGTTCCGAATCAATGAGGTATGGGATCTCATATGAGATCCCGTTCCTGTCAAGTACATTCCATGAATTATTGAGCATCTGAGAGAAGTCTGCCGGTCCTTCTCGACCGTCCCACCTCATATGATACTCTTCTTCGTAGCCTTCCTGGTATGACAACATAGCGGATCCACCAAATCTGAACTTCCCCATTCGAAACGGAGCCTCAAAATCGATGGTGGATGTGATTTCATTATCAGTGTGACGGATGATCGAGTGATCCATAAATTCAGTGGAGGCAATCTGGTCGCTACCCGGATATGTAACTCTTGGGCTGTGGGGGGCTATTTCCAGTTTCGGATGGAAGCGATCCTCGATATCCACCATGAAGTCAACTAACGGGCGCCCGTTGCTCCAGTTCGCGTTATACTGGTTACGAAGACTTCTGCCATGACCCCATCCAAGTTTATATTCCATATCAAACCAGTCGAACAAATGGCGGCCACCTGCCTGGACAGTATACTGATGAATATTATCCAACCCGAATCGTACCCTGTAGCCAATGCTGCCACCAAGATCGGGGTGGTCAATAGGTCCTGTTTGCGTCGGCGTGGTGTAACTTTCAACTCGTGGATTTGTTAATACGATATGGCGATTTCTGTTTCGATCCTGATAATTAAACATCCCCTGAATATGGTAAGTGGAGCGATCGGTCGGCTGAAATGTAATCTGTCCGCCGGCGCCATATCGCTCACTTATTCCAAATTCATATTGCGATTCCATGCTGCTCAACAGGTCCATGACACCGAATTCCGACAGATTCCTTGTCGTCCAGGCAGTAGTGAAAGATTCCTCTGCCAATGGCTCTCTCTGATAGCTGAAATTAAGTCCGTACGAATAGGTCGCAGCGGGTGATTCGCCATAGCTGAGCGACATTCGGTATCCCGGACCGGTTTGCTCACGGTAGCGTGGATGAAATCCTCCACCAGCACGAATATTTACCGAGCGATCACCGCCAATGGGTCGTCGGGTGCTGATGTTGATAACGCCACTCAATGCATCAGCAGGCATATCTGGTGTAATCACTTTAATAATATCCAGCTCCTGGACCATATCCGCAGAAATGGTGTTAAGATCCACACTGCGATCGGCACCTGTACTGCCCATGCGCTGACCGTCAACCGAGACACGGCTCATCCCGGCACCCACACCACGGATATTTGCCTCACCGCCGTGTCCCATCCCTGCGATACGCTGCAGAGCCCCTTCCACGGTCTGGTCGGAAAAGCGGTCGAGTTGCTCGGCTGACACAACGTTTCGAATATTTGTGGATTGTCGCTGACGTGTCAGGGCGCGCGATTGTCCGCGCTGGTACGCCATAATCAAGATCTCATCACCCTGCACCTGGACTGCAGTCAAGAAGACGGGATCCAGAACAATCCGCTCACCATCCGAAATTTCGATGTCAATAGCTTGCTGCTCGAAACCCATATATCGAATCAGCAGCGTGTGCTTGCCCTCTGGTACGCGGCGAAGCGTGAAACGACCGTCGACATCTGAGGTTGTACCGGTACTCGTACCACTGATTAGGATATTCGCACCCGGCAGAGTCTCCTCTGTGTCTGCCTCCAATATTTCACCAGTCACGGTTCCATATTGTGCGATGGCCGGATAAAATCCACTTAAAAAAGCAATCAGAAAGAGCATAATCTTGCTTCTGATCGAAGTATAGCGTTTCATTTTGTCTGGTCTAATAAGTCGTTTGGTAAGTTCATATCAGATTTGAGTTTACCGGGGCAAAACCCGGCTAAAGTCAGAGAGAATAACGCAAACCAAGATGAAAGGAGCTGCTGGCCTGGAATTGGGTCTCGGTTACATACCGGGAACGGGATCCTATATACTGAACCCGCTCGGATGGTATCAGATTGGATGCATCGGCCCAGATTAGAAATTGTTCTGATAACCGAAAACGTGCAGATACAGACAAGTCTCTGAACCCGTCTTCGTAATGGTCGGGATAGGTCAGCCGGGTAACGGCTGCAAGGGGAGAATCTGAAGACTCAAGACGTACAATGGATTCGGCTGTCCAATGATACGAAACCTGTCCGAAGAATCTTCCGTGTTCATAGTTTACTCCGACATTCACCACTTGCGGACTTTGACCAGGCAATCGTGGGGCAGGATCACGGCCGTCAATGCGGTATCGTGACAAGCTCCAGGTGTAGTTGGTGTAGGTGCCCAAATTACCCAGAACTCCAGGCAGGAAATGAAACTTCTGCTGCCAGGTCAGCTCAATGCCGTAGATAAAAGCCGCTCTCTCCCCGTTTGCAAACGTACGCTCTGTGAATCCATCAAATTCGCCTCCTTCCAGAACCCGGGTTCGTTCAACTACAAAATTCTGAAGGTTTTTATAGAACAGACCTATCTTGGCAGATCCGGCCTGACGAAAAGTATACTCGAACATAAGGTCCAGATTATCTGAAATTATTGGGCCGAGAGAGGTATTACCTCGAAAAATCGTTTGATCCTGAATATGAAGGAGCCGGAAAGGTGTCAATTCATGATAGTCGGGTCGTGCTATTGACCGTGAATATGCCATTTGAAGCATGGTAGAGCCAAAGGGGTACAGTGCGAACTGCACATTCGGAAAAATATTGGTATAACTGCTGCTTGCACTGGTATCTACCGTTTCACGATAGTTCCCGATATCATCAAAAAGCACATCGTATCCCTCGTATCGTGCGGAGGTATGCTCTATCCGTGCACCTCCCAATACGTTCACGATTCCAATATTGGCCGTGGCCATGGCGTATCCGGAGTAGACTCCTTCAATTGCATCATAATTCCAGATATCGGATCGCTGCCGTTGAATCCTGTTATCTTTTCTGAAAGAGGTATAATTACGCTCAAAGAATGCTCTGGCTTGTTCAGCTTTTACAAAACTTGGTATTTCGTATGACGCCTGATTCAATACGGGATAGGCTCCCCAATCTTCCATTTGGAATCGAGACAAATCCATGAGCCCGGCTACCCGCAACTGTGAATCACGATAATCTCCACTCTTCATACTGTAAATCGTACCACCTCCCACTCGCAATGCAATTGAGCCAACCGGTATATCCAGATCAACATGAGCGGTAAAGGTATTATCCCTGTGCTCCTGAATGACTTCCGACATCGGCTCTATCCGCATATCCCTAAATGGTACCGGACCGTCTGGCAGTTCCATTCGCGGGCGCACAGGATCCCCTAACGAAAGAGCATAAGTAATTCCCGATCGAAGAAAAGGAATACCAATCTCATCATCGTGACGTGAGCTGTGTGCCCATCCTATTCGGTAGTGTGCATCCAGAAACTGCCACCTCTGTGATAGCCCGGCCCGGGTCACAAACTGATTCAGCCGCTGGTCACGAGTGCCAATATCATATCCAAATGACCCTTGCCGCAGCATTTCACCGGTTCCATCCGGATCAAAGATGTCACCAGTGCCTCTCATAGTAACGCGGTGCCGGTTGAAAGCACGGGAATCGGTGTTGACATAGCTGCTGACATGCCACTCGGTGTCTGCCGAGGGCCGGTACCTCAGGTCGACACGCCCCCCCAGACTATTGCTTTCTCTGATATTAAAACCGGGATGTACTTCACCCACGACTCCCACAGGAGCGGCATCATCAGGTTTCAGAAGGTCATAGGAAACCCCCAAAATTTCCCTGGCCGTATTTTCCCGGATGAAGAACACACCTGCAGAAAATGAAATATTGTCACCAAATGTTTGTGAAAAGTTGGCGGATGCACGGGCATCCGGTCGAAGAAACTGCTTGTAGCCATTATTGAATCCACTGCCATATGTTGCATCAATTTGCCTATACTCGCTGGCCGGTTTACGGGTTTCTATGCTCACTACACCACTCATGGCATCAGCGTCCTGATCAGGTGTGAGCACTTTCCGTATTTCGACGCGATGTATTGCATCAAGAGAGATGCTCCCAAGATCGATGCTCCGATTTCCCGCACCTGTGGTGGCCATTCGCTGTCCATCCAGGGTAACATTATACTGACCACGGGCAACTCCTCGGATACCTCGAATATTAAACTGCCCGTCACGACCAACCTGCACACCGGTAAACCGGGCCAAGGCCTGTTCCAGGTTAGTATCATTAAATAATTGCAGTTGTTCGGCAGAAAGGATTTGTCCGAAGTGACGATCCGACTGTTGCCGCGATAAGCCTTCAAGTGAGTGATACTCCAGTCCGGCAACATACAGGGAATCGCCACTTTCACCTGTTACCCCGGATTTACCACCAACATTATGTTCATTATCCAGCTGTGCTGCATTTGCAGGTACCGATAACAGAACTGCAATTGCAATTGCACCTAGTGACATAAATCGGTTAATGGAGGGACGGATGATCAGAAATGTAAACCTGTAAATCATGCGTTATCTGAAAGAGTATGATGCGGAAACAAAAAACACTATTTAATTGAAATGAGAGACAAAAGACCACATGACCCCACAGGATCATGCAGTCTCTTGTACTATTCATTATGGCTTGGTGCTGATTAAGCCATTCCTTTTCGTTTATTTAATCAGTGTCATGGTTTCAGTCTGGACACGGTTACCGGATTCAAGTCGGTAGATGTACTGACCACTGGCGATGTTCGAGGCATCAAAATGCACCTCATGCAATCCTGCATTCCGGTGTTCATTCACCAGTGTAGCAACTCGCTGTCCGATCACGTTGTAAATCCGAAGCGTAACATTGTCACCTTCGGCAATTTCATACCGGATGGTGGTTGTCGGATTGAACGGGTTCGGATAGTTGCTGTACAACATAAACCTGTATGCCGTATCGCTCAGATCATCTGCCGACACATCAGAACAGAAGTTCATAGCCGAATAATCGGTCACGCTGGTATAAGGCATTCGCCGGTTGTACCATGCACTGAATCCGCCGAATTCCACGATATCATCCAGATATGTATCAAATCCTGCAGGCATGCACAGATCGGTTCCCTCAAAATGGAAGACCCGGGTCTTGTGATTGTCCATGAATGCTGTCGGAATACTACCAGTCAATCCCGGATTACCGGACAGAACCAGCGCCTCAAGCAAGGCCACGTCTGTATTATTCGGATCGGCCCGACCGATACTCGCAAGCATTTCGATACCTCCAACCAACTGGTTGTTGGACAGGTTCAGTGAATCGAGGGTGTAAAAGTTGCCCATATTTTCAGGGATAGGGCCGGTCAGGTTATTGTTCGCAAGGGAGAGGTACGGATGAAGTGTCCGCGCAGTCTTCGTTTTACGAAACTCCATATCACCCAGCCACTGTGGGATCTCACCATTGATACCAAGTCCACCAAGACCCAGCTTTCGAAGACTGGTCCAGTTCTTGATTTGGGACGGAAATTCACCGTTTACATCGATGCTTGTGTTGGAGATGTCAAATGCTTCCATGTCGAGGTCCCATATCCAGCCTGGTATGGCACCACCCAACCCCGGATTATCCTGCAATCGCAAGCGGCTCAAACTTTGCAGATTGGAAAGCGAGGATGGGATCTCGCCCGTAACGCCGCTACCGGCCAGATAAAGCATGTTAAGTCCGGCCATGTTATTACCAATGAAGTCCGGAATCTCTCCTATTTCAAGGTTATTATAATCCAGAGACAGGAACCTCAGGCCGTTCAATTCACGGAAGCCGGCTGGTATGCCGCCTTCAAACTGATTATAATTGACTTTCAACACTCCAAGGGAGGGCATTTCGGCCAGGATATCCAGAGTACCTCCGATGTTGGTATATTTAATCCAAAGGCGGTCAAGGCTCATATCTGCAAACCATGCAGGCAGTTCACCGTGAAAGTTACCCCCAAAGATGTTAAGGCGGCTGAGCGACGGCATCAGTGAGAGATCCGGAAAGTCGGCCATGTCCATTTCCATATCCCGTCCGCCTATGTGGAGCTCAGTCAGATTGCTGAGTTCGACAATCCAATCCGGAACCGGACCGATAATGTTGTTTTCAACAAGAGCAAGGCGATCGATCCCATCAAATCCACCCACATCACGCACCCACTCCGGAAAAGGACCGGGATCGAAATTGGTGTACTTTATCTCTACACGTTCAATAGTGGACACCTGTGAGAAATCAGGCATGGGGCCGGACACATTTGGCATCTTGTTTGCATAAAAGCGCCGGAGGCTCTGCATTTGAACCAACTCCGGTGGATAGGCGCCATCCAGGTGGAAGTTCCGATCCAATTCAATACCCCATACCCGTTCGGCACGAACCACATCAGCGGTCATAACAGGTCCGCGAAGTGCATTCTCCGTTATCGAGAAAAACTCCAGACTGGGTGAATCCCCCATGGCATCCCACGGGATTTCGCCGGTCAGATAATTTTTCCGGAAGTGATAGTAATAGAGATTGGGGAGCGAAAGCAGTTCACGATTCAGCTCACCACACAACCACTGATTTTCAATCTGGAAATATTCCAGATACTCCATATCCACCACTTCTGGAGGCAGATACCCGCATTCCGTCATGTTCTCGGTATCCCAGGAACTGGTGGAAAACCGGGTGACTCGCCACTCGCTTTCGCCATTTCCGAGATCGATTTCTTCAATTTCATCGACACCCATCCAGAATATAACTTGATCCTGAAGCCAGCCGCTGTTATCGCGCCAGGTAGTGCCCCTAAGTGAATGGTACATGGCCACCAATGCCAGAGAGTCCACCTCAGCCACGGATTCACCAACCGCATCTGCCAGATTAATCAGCTCACCCTTGATATTGATCGCTTTAGCCTGTGAATAAGCAGTATCATTGCAAAAAACTGCCAGAAATATCAGCGCCAGCAGCGCCTGTCCTGGTTTCTTCAAAAAAGACTTTGAAGTGTAAGAACCCTGAGAAAGGGTTGTGTATCTTTTTATCATGAATTCTCCGTTCGTTTACTGTATTGGTCCTATATCATTATTATTTCTACGTCAATCAAAGTGAGAGAAACTTAGGACTGTACTGTTACCTTGATGTTGCGGAGATGTTATCTATTTGTTACTAGTGATAAAATTTACTCTCTTGTACTCCTGACTGATATACTCGGAGAGCTCAGGTCAAAAAAGCATGATTCTCTGGTGGTTCATCTTACTCTTGGTTTCATCAACTGTCGCGGTTACCCCATGCTTGTACTGTCACATTGAAAGTTATTGCTCACTTGCAAAATCTGCGAAAATGATGAAGCTTATTCTGACAGCCAGCTTGCTCCTAATTTTTTGGACTTAGATAACCCGACACGAAAAGACCCGCTATTTCAATAAATAACAGTATTTTGTCGACCCTACAGCGCATGTTTTCAACAATAAAATATACGCCTATACCTCAAATGACACCCTGACAGATATCAGGGATCCTGCTCGGTGTAACTATTACGACACAAATGACTATTATGCCTTTTCGATGAGTGATGTAACGGTCCCGTTTTCATTGTAGATGATAATCAGGAGCTACTGGTAGCAGGTGATGACCAGTGGTGCCTGTTCTACCACGTCACAAAACACTCCTGCGTCAATAATCTACCAAGAGCCAAGGTAAGAGAGCTTTTTCATAATCCCGACGGCACAATCCGGGCCATGGACGGAATGGATTGATGATTACCTCTAATATAGAATCACTTACGACACCTTGTAGAATAATTGTCAATTCCGTGAAAAAAATTTGGTAATTCAGTCACTTCTTTTGTGCTTTTTGCATTCCGCTCTTTTTCAGATATGGCAGAATGCCTCTAATTCCGAGAAGAAAGATCTGATTAAAATTCTGGTCCGACAAGTGGTCTCCTTTGTTGATAGTGATCGAAATGATGGTGAAATTCACATCAGATATGTTGCAGATCACTACCTCAAGGCTCAGTGGGCTGAAATAAAAAAGTGCGAGACCGGCAAACTCGAACATTTTCCGGTTCGCACTTTGTTTAACTCCAAAAAAAAATGCGAACCCGGATTTAACCAGATTCGCATTTTTTGAGCTCCCCCGACTGGATTCGAACCAGTAACCCTTCGGTTAACAGCCGAATGCTCTGCCATTGAGCTACGGAGGAGTGGCAGTTGGAATCAATTAATGCCTAATTGACTCAGCTAATAAAGATAAGGAACGTTGCGATATCAAGTCAAGTCCAAAACGGACTCCGGATAAAAAACCCTTTCCAGATAAAGTCCGTGAGCCGGAGCAAGGGCGATATTATCCAATTCCGTGCCCTTGTTCAACTTATTTTCGAACCATTCCGGCTCTTTTTTCCCCTGCGCCACATGGATCAGCCCGCCGACCAGGGCGCGCATCATCGACCGGAGAAAACGGTTCGCACGTATCCGCACCAGCACCAGCCCGTCCGGCATGACTTCCCGCCCCGCCAGCAACACCGTGCAGCGTGAATGGGGCAACTCTTCGGTTTTACGGGAAAATCCGCTGAAATCGTGCTCCCCGGCAATCAGTCGAAGCCCACCGTCAACGGCATCCCATTCCGGCACTTCGCCGGGATACCAGGCATAGCGGCGCCGGAACGGATCCGGTTCCCGCAGCAGCTGATACCGGTACTCCCGCCAGTGCGCATCAAAACGCGCATGGAAATGCTCGGGGACTTCTTTTATCCGGCGGACGAGCATATCATCCGGCAGCATGCGCCCCAGCCGCCCGGCCAGCCAGCCGGTATCCACAGGGATATGTGCATCAAAATGGGCATACTGGTCTTCGGCATGCACACCCGTGTCCGTCCGTCCCGATCCATATAACGAAATCTCCTCCTGAAGCAGCGTCTGCATGGCCTGTTCCAGTGTGCCCTGCACCGTCCGGACATCCGGCTGTTTCTGCCATCCGAAATATTCGGTCCCGTCATAAGCCAGTTGAATTACATAGCGCGGCATAGGCAAAAGAGTGCGATAAAAGTATCAGACAGATGGCAAAAAAAGTTCACAGTATCAGACAGATGAGAAAAACAGATTCAGGTCGCAGCTGATCACGTGGAGACAGATCAGAATGGCACGGATACCACCGTCCGGAACCCGTTTCCGGCCGGACCCGGAGCCACATGCACGGAGGCCTGTCCCGCAGCGTAAGACCCGGCCCTGCTGTAGGCGCTGATACCGCTGATCACACGGTTGACCACCATAAGGGCCGCCAGTGCGGGCAACTGCTGATCCAGGTTATCCCTGCGGCCCCGCAGATCAAGATACTCGCGGCGCAACGCGTCACTCTCCCATTCCCAGCGATACTGCGGTTCATCGGGAAAAAGCCGGTCCAGATTGCGGGTACGCTCCTGAAAGTCGTTGTAGTCGGACAATGAACGGTGACTGCCCACGGCAAGCTCGAACTGCCGGTCAAGCGCACGTATATCCGCCCCGGAGTAGGCCGCGGCAAGTGTGTACATGTTTTTCTCCAGCACATAGGACTGGCGGCTGATCCCCAGGTAGGATGCGATCAGGACCACCTCCGCCCCCAGATGCAACTGTCCGCGCCGCCAGCTGTCCGGATTGACATAGTAATGGCCCCACCCCGGCATCACAAAGGACCGCAGCATGGCCCCCAGCTGCGAGGGCGCGCGTTCCGGCTCCGAAAGCTCTGAAAAACCGGCCGACGACAAGCCCGGAGCCGATCCCTGCACTGCATAGCCCGCACGAATCGGATTCAAGGCATTCGGACTCAAAGCATTCTGATTCGTGGCACCCGGATTCACGGCATTCAGACTCATGACACTCGAATTCACGGCATTCGGCACATCGACCCGGAGCGCGGGATGCGCAGAACCTGAGTCCCCTTCCCCGGGATTCCATGAAGTTCCGGGATTCCACGAAGTTTCGGAATCCCACGAAAAAACGACCTCCGATGGTAACATTACCAATAAAAAAAACAGTAAGAGGTATCGCCTTGATGGATTACGCATGCCTGATCGCTGTTGATTATTTCAATTCTGTTGGATGGGGACGCTGCTCCTTCTCGCGGTGCTGCCCTTTTGAATCCGCAAGGCCCTCACCCCGGACCTTATCCTCGTCGTCATCCTGGCCGATATCCATGGCCCCATCCTCGTGCTTTTCCGTGCCACTCTTTTTTGGGCCGCTCATTTCCGTGCCACTCTTTTCCGGTATGTGGTTTCCCGTACCGCGCTTTTCCGAGCCGCTCATTCCCGAATCCGGGCTATCTTTCTGCTGGGCTTCGCGCTTCTTCTGGTCCGCCCACCGGTACATGATGGAAACACTGAACCCGAACATAAGTAAAAATGTACCCAGCCACACCACGGAAATGAGCGGTTTGTGCTCGGCCGCCAGCAGGATCCACTCCCGCTCCGGCTCCCCTTCCACTCCGCGGAAAGCCAATTCAATCTCGTCGCTGTCGGGATGCACCTCCCGGAAGCGCACCGATCCGGCCGGCTCCTCGCCTCCCCCGCCTGCAGCGGACGCGTCATGACCGGGTGCGTCTGCTGGCAAACTGGCCGCCGGGTCAGGCTGCGAATCGTAATTCGAATCGTAATTCAGGTCCCGCTGCGCACCCGGGAGCTCAAACGACACCGGTGGATTGAAGGCGTACTGCGCCTCATCGTCCGACGCCAGGATGTACATCGGCTGGATCTGGATGGATTCACCGCTTTCACGGTGCACCAGCAGCAGGTCGGCTTTCACCCCGATGATACTGTTTTCCGGCAGCTCGGCCTCATCCACATAGACAAAATTATCAAAGGTGACGGTATATTCGCCGATCTGCACCGTCCCGCCGCGACGCACGCGCACCAGCGTCTCTTCGGGATCATGATCGGCCATCTGCGGACCCAGCTGATCGATGGTCTGGAACTGCCCCGGATTTTCGCGGTTCATGCGCTCAATTTCACGGTCCACCAGCGCCGATCCGGCAACATACATGAAAATGTCAGAGAACCATCCGGTGCGCACATCCGGATCCACGGTCCACTCCACCGCTCCCGGTGAGGAATTGGAGAGCATCGGATAGACCGTCGGACGCATCACGAACGAGCGGCCTGATTGGACATCCTCGAAAAGAATTTCGTACTCCTGCTCGCCGGGACGGTTGTCCTCGGTGATCGCACCGCTGAGATAGGTGACCATGTACCGTCCGTCGATCAGTTTGGGTACATTTTTCTCCAGCTCGACGAACTCAATGGGCTGGTTCACCCGGAAACCGTCGTCGTCGAGTACCTGTCCGGCGGCCACGGCGCGGTTGTAATCCCGGGTGCGCTGATCGACCATGGGCCGGTCAAACCCCGAGCCCAGGAAACCGATCATGAGCACGGCAAAGCCGATATGCGTGAGCGTGCCCCCGGCCCGTCGCGGATTCTTGCGGACAATCTGATACATCACCTGACCATTCCCGGCCACGGCAAAAACGGCGGCAAACAGGTAGACCATCCACCAGATATTCCTCATGTCGACCCAAACGACCGCCGTAAGCGTGATTGCGGAAGCGATGAGCGTGGGCGCGATGAGCACCGAGGCGAGCGATTCGGCATTGTGCCGCTTCCACCAGAGAACCTGGGTGATCACGGTCATGATGCCTATGAGCACACCGAAAGGCAGCGTCCAGTTGTTGTAAAACTGCTGGTCCGGCGGCGTGGGGTTGT
>RECX01000155.1 GCA_007693825.1 Balneolaceae bacterium | reverse complement strand
CCACTTCAAACTCGTTGGCACGGGCCTGGGCGATGAAGACTTCGGAATCAACCTGATTTTTGGAACAGCCGAGCGTGTCGACATAGATACGGGGAAGGCGCGTTTGCATGGATGTTGCAGATGATAATTGGAAATTTCCGGTTGCAGATGATAAATGCGGATATTCGACTGCGGATGATAAATGCAGATATCCGGCTGCGGATGATAAATGCAGATATCCGGTTGCTGATGGAAACGTTTGTCCGGGTGGAAAAGTCTGATTGACGAGAGGCCAAAAAATAAGCAATTACTTGCGGATACGCCATTCGCCCGGATAATAGTTGTTCATGCGGCGCCCGATGTTCTTGGTCCACCCAAGCGGCAGTCCCTCATAGGCAACAAGATGCCATCCCGCGGGGGCTCCCGCCGGCACAGGCAGATTTTCCCGACGGAGAAAACGAAGTGCGTCATCACGGGATACGTTGATCACCGGGAAAGCGGAAGGGTTCAGGTGGATGTCGAAGGCAGCCGCTGCGACGGGTATGACTTCGTTGCGCAATATCCGCCCGGCTTCGGTTCCGGCATGGCGAACGGAAAGTACCTGAGAAAGTTGCTGCAGCAGGGGGAAGTGGGCGGAACGGATGCGGAAAAGGCGCTCCCCGAGGCGGTACCACGTGAACGGATCGCCGGTGAACCAGTCAGCGGTCTGATCCAGGATGGCTGCTTCCGGCGTGAGCAGTTCGGGTCCGCCGGACTGCCTGCCCGCAGCGGCCCTGCCGGAAGTGCCCGACGGAGTCCCGCGGGAACCTTTTCGCACGCGCGTGCGGGAGCGGCCGGATTTCGAACGGTTGCCATCGCCGGAAACAGAATCATATTTAAGTGCGTCATCACTATGGGAGAAAATCGAATTATTTGAGCTTATATCAATGATACTATGACTGTCATGCGTCATGAAATCCGGCTTTCGAATGACACTCAGAAAGAAACCTTCACCGGGTGTGCGATGCGGATAAAACCCGTATCCGATGACAGGACCCTGTGCCAGTTCCTGAACGGGATTCCATTGACGCGATGCATCATGGGTTGAGTCCGTACCTGTCCTGCTATCGGATTCCGGCTTGAAATGCGGTTCATTTCCTCCTGCCGCATCCACCCGAACGCACTCCCCGCCGGTCTGCTCCAGCAGCCAGGCGATATTGCGTTCATTCTCTTCGGGGTTGAACGTGCAGGTGGTGTAGATGAGAAGTCCGCCGGGGCGCAGGGAAGGCCAGAGGCCTGTAAGGATCGATCGCTGTCGCAGTGAGCAGTGCCGGGCGTTTTCGGGCGACCACTCCAGTCGTGCCCCGGGGTCCTTGCGGAACAGGCCCTCGCCGGAGCAGGGGGCATCGGTCAGAATGATATCAAAAAAACCGGGCAGGCCGCTGAAATGCGAGGGGTCGTTTTGCGTGACGACGATATTACCGGCTCCCCATTTGATGCTGTTTTCCATAAGGGGCGGCACCCGGGACCGGATCACTTCGTTGGCCACGATCAGTGCATCTGGAAAGAGGGACGCCAGTAGCGTTGTCTTGCCGCCCGGCGAAGCACAGGCATCCAGTATGGCTGAGGGAGCTTTGGTGGATTTGGATGCAGGCGGATCGCCGGATTGCCTGTCGACGGTGTCGGCGGGGCCGTTGGCATCAGGTGCGGTGAGCTGGACGGAGCCGGGTCCGGCCAGGACCCGTTCCAGGAACATGGAGCTCGCCTCCTGCACGTAATAGCAGCCGGCGTGGAAAAGAGGATCATGGGTAAAAGAAGGGCGCTCCTTCAGAAAACGGCCGTTCAGCGACCAGGGGACGGGTTCGCCTGGTGGAACCGGCCGGTTGCGTATCTGTCCCCATTTGTGCGGATTCAGCCGGATGGATGTTCGGGGCGGACGGTCCAGCGCCGAGGTGAAAGCCGGATGCTCATCCGGGAACTGCTCCCGGATCCTCCCTACAAAGGCGTCGGGCAGTGCTGGGATATCTTTGTTTCTGGAAAACGACATCGGCCGGTTTGCGTCAATGAACCCTTCTGGCTCGGGCTTCGGTTGTCATCAGGCAGCATGTTGCATCAGGGTGACCGGCCCGGTGAAGTCAGGTGCGGCGGGATGTCGCCAGGTGACGGGCGGCCCGATTCGCCCCGGCCCGATTCACCCCGGCCCGATGCCCTGCTTCCCGGACCGCTCCCATCGTCCGGCATTCCCCATCCCGTATATCCCTCGCGCGAACGGTCATAGTAGCGGATGGTCGGATAAGCGAAGGAGATGTCCTCGTGGCTTGAAAACTCGTTGAGCACCTCCTCCCAGATCTGCTGCTCGGTGCCGCGGCGGGTGCGCGGATTGGTCAGATAGCGGATGGTAAGCACAATACCGAAATCCTTGACATAGGTGTAGACCGTGGGAGTGAGAATGCGGTAGGTGATCAGGTAGGAGCGGTTGGCGCTGCGCAGCTGCTGCTTGGCCTGATCCGATATGTTGGCCGAGTGCCGGTCGGCAATCTCATGCAGCAGTTTCTTTGCCTTTTTCCAGTTGCTTTCCAGACTGATGCGGACCGGGATTTCGTTCCATATGAACTGGAAATCGGCGGTGTAGTTGCCGATGTTTTCCGTGAAAACCTTGTGGTTGGGAATGTGGATCACCCGTCCCGTGCTCTGGTCCGCATCCACCCAGTTGCCAATCTCCATGAGGGTGAATTTGAAGATGCGCTGGTCGATGACATCACCCTGGATGCCGGCGATCTCGATACGGTCGCCCAGTTCGAACGGCTTGCGCCACAGCAGGAAAAGCCATCCGGCAAGGTCGGCCACCGAATCCTTCAGGGCAATGACCAGAGCCGCCGAAACAAGGCCGAGGAATGTGGCCACGGACTGGAATCCCTCGAACCACCTGCGGCCCAATATCAATACGGCAATGAAAAAAAGCACCCTTGTCAGGTATTTACGCCACTTGTAGTGGAGCTCGGGATCCTCGGTCTGCCGGTAGACAATGCGCATGATGACTGTGCGGATCAACCAGAAAGCAAAGATCAGGACCACCGTAAAAATCAGGTTCTTTGTGAACCCGTGTCCCATGTTGGCCATATCGGCGATGGTACGGGTGATCTGGTCTACAATATGAACATCCTCCTGCATCATACTTTGAGAGCGGCGCGGCCGTTATTTTTTTACACGTGCGGAAGTTTGAAATGATACGATAATTCGGTAATTTACAAATCTTATTACGACAAAAGTAGCTACAATATCATGCTTTATACACTGACTATTATTCTCATTACGATCATCGCATTTCTGATGGTCATCGTGGTACTGCTCCAGAGCGGGCAGGGACAGGGTCTTTCCGGCGGTATCGCCGGCGGCGCCGGTATGGGCGGCGGCGGCAACATGATGGGCGCACGCAGGACCGCCGATTTTCTTTCCAAGTCCACCGCGGTTCTGGCTACGCTCTTCCTTACCCTTTGCGTGCTCGCGAACTTTTTCATCGATCAGGAAGCCGTGACGCAAAGCACCATCCAGGACAGGGCCGTACCGGTTCAGACAGAGCAGGACTTCGGCACACCGGCTGAAACACCCCCGGCTCTCCCGCCCCAGGAACAGGCACCGGAACCAATTCCCGAAGAGTAATCGGGTATTGCGGACCGCATTACCGTTTCGCAATACAGCACCGGGTTGTTACCCGGGATGGAGAAAGTGTTTTTTGTCCTGACGCCCACCCCGCTACTTCAATTTCGGATTTATCAGCTCCGGTCCGTTATTCCGGACATTGTTGACATCTGTACTCACCTTGAATGTAGACATGTTTTCGGTTAAATAGGGCGTGAGCAGAGATTGCAGCATCTCAGGCCTGGGTTGTACCGGATTCAACCAGACATTGTAGTCATCCTCACGAAGGATCACCGGCATGCGGTCGTGCAGCGGCTGCATAAGTTCGTTGGCTTCCGTCGTCAGAATGGCAAACGTGTGCAGTTCGTTTCCATCACCGTCCCTGTGCGTCTCATGGATGCCGGCCATGCCGAACAGATCCTGATCGAGCAGGCGAATGTAAAAGGGGATTTTCCTGCCGCCTCCAAAATCCTTCCACTCGTAAAAGCCATTGGCAGGCACAATGCAGCGCTTTCTCTGAAATGCCTTGCGGAAAGAGGGTTTTTCGTTCACGGTCTCACTGCGGGCGTTGATCAGGGGCTTCCAGTCGGAAAGGTCCTTGACAAATGGCGGGACCAGGCCCCATTTAAGTGCCCCGAGAGCACGTTCCTGCGTGCCCTTGATAAGAACTACGGGACGTACCGTGCCCGGCGCCGCATTGTAGTCCGGACGGATAAGATCTTCGTCCGCAATGGCAACCTCAAACTGGTCCTCAATGGCTTTTTTATCCGAATAAAGCGTGTATCTTCCGCACATGATGACAGATTCGTTCTGTGGTAATAAAAAGTCAGTGTGTCCATAACGGTAAACCCTCACCGTCAGGCTGTCGTTCTCAGGTCGACAAGATACACCATTTTTGATTGATTGGTTACATCATGGATTTGTTTAACTCCCTGTTCGTCTCACCGGACGGCCGCATCCGCGCCGGATGGCGGCTTCTCATGCAGCTGGTCCTGGCCTTGCTGCTCTACATCCCCCTTTCGCTCATCGCCTCGCAATTTGGCGGACAGAACATGCAGATCATCGCTTTTGGCATGGCCGTCACCCTGTCCGTCTGGATAGCCGGATTGGCATTTGACAAGCGTCCCATCAAAGATTTCGGCCTCCGTGTGGATGCGCAATGGTGGCGGGACTGCCTGACCGGATTCCTGATGGCAACCCTCGTAATGTCACTAATCGTCCTCTTCCAGTGGCTGATGGGATGGATTGAATTCACCGGCTTCGGCTGGAACCGTTCGTCGCAACGAAATTTCGTTGCACTGCTCGGTGGATATGTGCTGACCATGGCCGTTGTAGGCTTTTATGAGGAACTCTGGTCGCGTGGATACCAGCTCAGGAACCTTACAGAGGGTTTTTACAACGGGGAAAATCGAAATGCTGCCGGGATCATCGCCATCGTTATTTCGTCACTCGCCTTTGGTTTCTTGCATATTGGAAATCCCAATGTCACTTTGCTCGGGATAGTAGTGATTTTCCTGGCAGGTGCCATGCTGGCTTTGCCTTATGTGGTAACCGGACAACTGGGACTTTCGGTCGGGCTCCATTTTGCCTGGAATGTGATCCAGGGCGCCTTGTATGGCCTGCCGGTGAGCGGCATCCGGTTCCGGCAATCCGTACTTCAACTGGAGGTGACCGGACCGGAAATCTGGACAGGCGGGCGATTTGGTCCGGAAGGCGGCATTCTGGGCGTCATAGGTGTGCTGTTGCTGATAGCAATGACATGGGCGCTGCTTCGTTACAAAAAATATCCCATTGCCATTTCAAAAGAACTTGTGGCGCCGCCATCACCCCCGGGCACTTACGTTTAACAGCAATTTTTTGTATATTGCCATAATTGCACAAATCGCTTATTGTACAGAAATAAGCCACTATTTTTAAACTTACTACATATTTTGTCATTTGATAAATTCAACCTCCAGGACGAGGTATTAGACGGGTTGAGGGACATGGGTTTTGAAAAGCCCACCCCGATCCAGGAAGCATGTATTCCACTGATCATGGAAGGCCGGGATGTACTGGCCTCCGCACAGACAGGCACCGGCAAGACAGCGGCATTTGCCATTCCGATCCTGCACAATCTTCTTGAAAAGAAAAAGAACAAGCAGGAAGGCATTCGCGCACTGGTGATAACACCCACCCGCGAGCTTGCCAGTCAGGTCGACGAGGCCTTTTTCGCGATCGGCTATCACACCGGTCTTACAACCGCGAAAGTTTATGGCGGCGACGACTGGTCGCGCCAGGAAAAAGCGCTCAACCGTGGTACTAATATCATTGTTGCCACGCCGGGCAGATTGCTCGATCATATCAGGATCCACGATATCGACTTCAGCAATCTTGATTTCCTGATTCTCGACGAAGCCGACCGGATGCTGGATATGGGCTTCATCCCGGACATCACGCAGATCGTCAGCAAACTGCCCAAAGAACGTCAGACACTGCTCTTTTCGGCTACCATCCCGCCGAAAATCGAACAGCTGGCCAGAAAGATGATGAACAATCCCGAACGGGTGAACATGGCCCCGCCCAACATGGCGGCCGAAGGCGTCACCCAGGGGATGTATTACGTCGAAGAGCGGGACAAGCTGCCCCTGGTGCTCCACCTCTATGAAAAAGAGCAGTGGAATTCGGCCATCATCTTCATGTCCACCAAACGGGCTGTCGACAAACTGACCCGTGAACTCAGGAAGAAGGGAGCCAATGTAACCAGCATCCACGGAGACCGGACCCAGACAGAGCGGGAAAGAGCCCTGGAAAGCTTCCGGAAAGGGGAGTTCCGTATCATTGTGGCAACGGATGTTATGTCCCGGGGAATTGATGTGGAAGGCATCTCGCATATCATCAACTTCAGCGTACCCCATGATGTGGAGGATTATGTCCACCGTATCGGACGCACGGCACGCGCCGATGCCAAAGGCGATGCCATCACGCTGGTTTCGGGCCAGGATCGCCGCTACATGGAGAACATCATCCGCGCCATGAAGTCCAAAATCAACAAGCTGGAAGTGCCGGTTAGTAAAGGTGATGAAAAATCCGACGGCCGTAAAAAGCAGGAAAAGGACAAAGGCAGGGAGCAGAAAGCACCATCACGGCAAAAGAAGGATTCTCAGGATACCGAAAAACGGGATTCCCGGAAACAGTCCGCCGAAAAACCGGATTCTGATAAACCGGTTCCCGAAAAACCGGAAACGGATCAGCAGCAGGATGAACGCCCCAAACGCCGCCGTGGCAGAAAACGTCCGGGCGGACGGAAACGGACCGGCCAACGCCAGGATCAGGACCAGGAAAGCCGCGCTGACGAACAACAGCCATCCGGCAAGCAGGCTCAGGACACTTCGGCCGCGGACAAACAGGATCGCGGAAAGGCCGTCCGCGATGACAAGGCCGCAGACAAAAAGCCGGATGACAAAGGCCTGGAACAAAAAGATGATTCCGGCCAGAAAAGAGATTCCAGACAGCAGAAATCCGGTGGACGGGGTCGTAGCCGGGGCAGAAAGCCTCAGCAGCGCCGGGATGAAAAAACCGGCGGTGAGGATGACTCCCGTCGCCAGGGCAAGTCAGGACAGCGTAAAGGTCCGCGCGGTGGACGAGGCCGCGGCAAAGGGCCATCCGGCCAGCCGTCGGGTGCATCCAAAAAAGAAATGTCGCGCAAAGAGACCGAACGCAGGGAACTCTTCGATAACATCACCTCACCCGACATGAAAAAGGTGAACAAGGCCGTCGACAAAAAGAAAGGCTTCTGGTCTAAAGTCAAAAATATCCTCGGAGGAGACTGATTCGCGAAGGCAGCCAGTGAATGAGGCAATGCATCAGGAAACGGATCAGGAAATAAATGACGCGATGCATTACGGAACGCGTCAGGCTATTAATGACGCGATGCATCAGGAAATGCGTCAGGCAATCAATGATGCAATGCATCAGGAAATGCGTCAGGCAATCAATGAGGCAATCAATTAGACAATGAATATCTACGCTGTCATTATACTGCTTGCTCTGGCAGTCAATTACATCCTGAACCTGATCTCGGATCTGCTGAATCTCCGGGCCTTGCAGAAATCCCTTCCCGAAGAATTCCGGGATGTCTTCGACGAGGAAAAATACCGCAAGGCACAGGAGTACACCCGGATCCGCACCCGATTCGGACTCCTGACATCGACGTTCAGCATTATTGTCCTCCTGGTCTTCTGGTTTGCCGGTGGTTTCAATTGGGTGGACCAGTTCGTGCGCGAATTCGGTTACGGGACCATAGTGACAGGACTGATGTTTGTCGGGATATTGATCCTCGCCCAAACCATCATCTCACTCCCTTTTTCCATCTATTCCACGTTTGTCATCGAGGAACGGTTCGGATTCAACAAGACAACGCCGGCAACATTCATCACCGACCGGTTGAAAGGGCTTATGCTGACCGTACTCCTGGGCGGACCGCTGCTGGCAGGGGTGATCGGTATCTTCGAATACCTCGGGGCCATCGCCTGGCTCTACGCCTGGGCTGTTGTTGTCCTCTTTACGCTGTTTGTCCAGTTCATCGCTCCCACCTGGATCATGCCGCTCTTCAACAAATTCATTCCGCTGGAAGACAGTGAGCTGAAGCAGGCCATTCTTGATTACGCCGAAAAAGTCTCGTTTCCTCTGCGCGGTATCTATAAAATTGACGGATCGCGCCGCTCCAGCAAATCCAACGCGTTTTTCACCGGATTTGGCCGCAACAAACGCATCGCGCTGTTCGACACGCTCATCGAAAACCACTCGGTTCCCGAACTGGTAGCCGTACTGGCCCATGAAGTTGGACACTACAAGAAAAAACACATCCCCAAGAACATGATCGTCAGCATGCTGCACACCGGGGTGATGCTGTTTCTGCTGTCGCTGTTTATCCGCGTTCCGGGGCTTCATGAGGCCTTTTTCATGGAAAATATTTCCGTTTACGCGGGACTGGTATTCTTCGGGCTGCTTTATTCGCCCATTGAGATGGTCCTGTCCGTCATCATGCAGGTCGTATCGCGCAAACACGAGTTTGAAGCGGACCGCTTCGCCGCCGATACCACCGGCAATCCGGAAAGCATGGTGTCCGTGCTGAAAAAGCTTTCTGCCGACAACCTTTCGAACCTTACCCCCCATCCGTTTCACGTATTTCTGCATTATTCGCATCCACCGGTACTCCAGCGTATCCGCGCCATCAGGTCCGGTGAGTAATTCAGGGACAACTATGAACATGCAACTCCGACTGCCTGTCATTTTAATTATATTTGCCATGGGAATCTCCATTCCAAATCTGGGTTGTGACCGCAACGCCTCCCTGGCCACGCTTGATCCCGAAACATGGGCCGAAAAGGTACTCTCCGGTATGACGGACCGCCAGAAAATCGGACAGCTTGTGATGGCGACCACCACTTGGGAATCCGGCCTGACCTTTCCACAGGATGCCTACGGCCCTCCCTCGCAGCGTCAGCGTGACCACATGCGCCGCATGGTCGCCGAATACCATGCCGGATCGGTAATCATCTACAACTGGAGCCGGTCAGAGACCATGGCCCGGTTCAACAAGCAACTGCAGGAATGGTCCATGGAGAGCAATGCCGGCGTGCCGCTGTTCATATCAGCCGACCTGGAATACGGTGTGGCGCAGCGTATTCCGGCAGAAGCAACGGTTTTCCCGCGACAAATGGGCATTGCCGCGACCGGCGACCCCGAAGCAGCTTACGAGCAGGGTCGCATCACCGCCATGGAAGCGCTGGCCACCGGCTTCAACTGGAGCTACTCACCCGTGGTGGATGTCAACGTCAACCCCAGGAACCCCGTCATCGGGGTGCGCTCTTTCGGAGAACGGTACACGCTGGTGTCGGAGATGAGCCGTGCCATGATCCTCGGCAGCCAGGAGCACGGCGTGCTGGCCACGCCAAAACACTTCCCCGGACACGGCGATACGGATTTTGACTCGCACTACGACCTGTCCACGGTCACCTACGACCTGGAGACCCTTCGCGAGATCCACCTGCCGCCGTTCCAGGCCGCTTTTGACGCCGGCGCCGACGCGGTGATGACCGCACACGTGATCATTGAAGCTATCGATCCAACCGTACCCGCCACCCTGTCCCGGCAGGCACTCACCGGGCTGCTGCGGGAGGAAATGGGATTCGAAGGCATCATCGTGACCGATGCCATGAGCATGCACGCTATCGATCACAACTGGGGTGCCGGGGAAGCCGCGGTCATGGCGGTACAGGCCGGCGCCGACATCATCATGGCCACCGGTACGGAACAGCAGCAGGCAGAGACGTTCGAAGCGCTCTACCAGGCCTACGTTGATGGCGAAATCACGGAAGAGCGGCTGAATGAATCGCTGCTCCGCATCCTCAGGATCAAGCACAAATACGGACTCCATCACGGATTCTCCTCCCCGGATCCGGCGCGCGCCCTCGAGGTGACCACCGACACCGAACACCGCCGGATCGCCCGCGACATTGCCGCGAGATCCATAACCCTGGTCCGCAACCAGCAGATCCTTCCGTTCGATCGCGATGAAGAACTCACCACACTGGTCGCCGGAGTCGCCTATACGCGCGAACTGGCCGACCTTGTGCGCGAGGCCGGCGGCGGCGAGGTGATCATGTGGGATTACGGACGCGGCCCGACCGACAACGATCCCACTCCCGAAGCCATTCTGGAGGCGATAAGAAAAGCCGAAGAGGCCGACCGCATCCTCCTGTTCACCTACTCCTGGAGCGAGCTCCCAGAGGGACAGGCAAAGCTTGCCGAAGCGCTTGCCATCATGGGCAAACCCATGGCCGTGGTGGCACTGGGACTGCCCTATGACCTTGTCTCGATACCCATGGTGCCGGCCTTCGTGGCCACCTATTCGCTGGACCGCTGGCCGGACGCCACGCCGACACCGGTAGTCTGGGAAGCAGCCGTGGACATGCTCTTCGGCGAGCAGCCCGGGGGACAGCTTCCCGTCTCACTCGGAAGAAATTTTCCGGTTGGACACGGCCTCAGCTACTGATACGGCCGGAATGTGACACTCGGCCCGGCGCCGTCACCCGAACAGGATCCGCACAACGATCACGGAAGTGATAATACCCGCAAGATCGGCAATCAGCCCGGTCTGCACGGAATATTTCACCTGCCGGATGCTGATGGCGCCAAAGTAAACGGCAATCACGTAGAAAGTGGTCTCGGTGGATCCGAACATGGTTGCCGCCATCTTCACGACAAGGGCATCCTCACCATAGGTGGCGATCATTTCCGCCAGCACTCCGACCGACCCGCTTCCGGTGAGCGGACGGAATATGGCCATCGGCACCAGTTCCACCGGAAAACCGAGGAACCCGAGCACGGGCGCAAGCGCCATCATGAAGAATTCCATGGCGCCGCTTTCGCGGAACATGCCAATCGCAAACAGGATGGCCACCAGATAGGGGATGATGCGCACCGCAATATGGAAACCTTCCTTGGCTCCGTCCACAAAGACCTCATAGACATGGACTTTCTTGATCAACCCGTACAAGGGAATAAGTACAATGATCAGGGGGAGAATAAATGAAGCAATGGTTCTCATGGATCAGTCCTCTCTTTTTTGGTCTTCGGGTATGTTTTCGTCGTGCTCGTCTTCGGGATGGAACCGCTCGTAGATCTTGGCAGCGGTGATGCCAACCAGGAGGGAGATGAACGTCACGATCAGGATACTGATCATCAGCTCGTTCACGCCGGTCCCGATAAGTGCTACAAGTGTTGCAGGCGGCAGCAGCTGAATGCTGGCCGTATTGACGGTGAGCAGCATGCACTGGGCGTTGCTGGCCCTGTTCTTGCTGGGGTTGAGCTTTTGGAGTTCCTCCATCGCCTTGATGCCCAGTGGCGTAGCCGCATTGCCAAGACCAAGCATGTTGGCGGCCATGTTCAGGCTGATCACGCCATGGGCAGCATGGCCTCTGGGAACGTTGGGGAACAGGAAGCGCATGAACGGTTGCACCGCTTTGACCAGCAGATACATAAGTCCGCTTTTCTCGGCAATTTTCATGAGTCCCAGCCACAGGGCCATGATACCCACCAGCCCGATGGCCAGTGTAACGGCAAACTCGGCCATGTTGAACGCCGCCGTGGCTATGGCGTTGAGCTTGACATAGTAGACTTCCGGAAGCACGATCTCAGCCTGCCGGGTTGCCCGGTCAAATGCGACTACCTCCGCAAGCAGTTCCTCCTCAGTGGGGGAATCCTGGTCCCGGGCAATGTCGAGCCAGAGCTCCGGCATGTCCTCATCCACGCTGATGATCATTTCAGGATTGTCTTCATAGGGGCGCCACGCGGCTTCAAACGTTCCCTCATGTCCCTTTATCCGGAAACGGACATTCTGCCGCTTGTCCGGATCCCCGTTCTCGGGGAAAATAACTTCGATGCTGTGTTCCTTGCCGTTCTGGTAGGGGTCCTGAACCAGATCCGTAATATCCTGGGTCACGGCAAAGATGAGACTGATGATGATCAGTCCAGCCCAAATATAATTTAGCATAGGTTGGTGGTGTTGGTGGAATGGATGCAATAAAAAAACGAGCAAGGCCGCAAAAAAGCAAACCAATATCGTTATTTTACCCGGGGTCACGATGGCACTGCGACGCGGGCCGGTCCCTGCCGTTCCGGTTCGCTGCCGTTCCGGTTCCCTGTAATCTCCGGCACGTGCCTGTCCACCGGCGTTACGCAGCGAATGAAATGGCACGTCCGCCTGTTACACTGAAACGCGTTACGAATCACATAATATGAGCACTCCGGAATCACAAAGCAACAGCAAACCACACAAGGTACTGCGACCTGAAACACGGGCATTGCACGAGGGCTGGCATCCCGAAGCTCCCGGAGAACCCGTTGCGGCCACCTGGTACCCATCCACCGTGTTCCGTCATCCCGAACAGGGCCTGTCGGCGGACGAGTGGAGCTACACCCGTCTCGACAATCCCAACCGGTCCCGCCTCGAAGCGACACTGGCCTCCCTGGAGGGCGGTGACCACGCGCTGGCTTTTTCATCGGGCATGGCCGCGGTGCAGGCCGCACTCCACATCCTCGACCCCGGAGATCATGTGCTGCTGCCGGACGATCTGTACCACGGTGTGCGCAACCTGATCCGTGATCAATACGCCCGCTGGGGCCTCGCGTTCGATTTCGTGGATATGACCCGGCCGGAGGCCGTCGAGGCAGCAGCCACCGCACGCACCCGGATGCTGTGGTTAGAGACCCCGTCCAACCCGATGCTTCGCATCAGTGACATCAGGAAGCTTGCGGGTCTGGCCTCGGAACGCGGATGGATTTCGGTGGTGGACAATACCTGGTGCACTCCGGTCATCCAGCGTCCCCTGGAGCTGGGGGCCGATATGGTGCTCTATTCCACGACCAAATACCTGGGGGGACACAGTGATGTGCTGGGAGGTGCCCTGGTGCTTCGCGGCGGCGGGCATATGCGGGAACATTTCGGGCGTCTGCAGTCGGTCCAGCGCCAGGCCGGTGCGGTCCCTTCGCCGTTTGACTGCTGGCTGATGCTGCGAAGTCTCAAAACCCTGTACGTCCGGGTCCGCACGCAGTGTTCCGGCGCCGCACACATCGCCGGAAAGCTGGCCGCGCATCCGGCCGTGGGAAAAGTGCACTATCCGGGCCTTCCCGGGCATTCCGGCAGGGAGATAGCCGACGGTCAGATGGACCTGCCCGGCGCCATGATCTCATTCGAGGTCAAGGGCGATGATGCCGCCGCATTGCGCGTGGTATCATCCAGCCGGATCATCATACCCGCCACCAGCCTGGGGGGAGTGGAAACCACCTGGGAGCACCGGAAGACCAGTGAATACGAAGGTACGGCCACACCCGGAAACCTGATCCGGCTTTCGATCGGGCTCGAACATCCCGATGATATCTGGCTGGATATCGATCAGGCGCTGGCAGCGTCGGGCGAGGCCGGGAACACGGAAGCCCTGCGATGAAGAACACGGAAACCCGGCGATGAAAACGCGTCCGCATGAAAATCTACCCTGGCGGCAATGTGCCGGGGTGAAAATGTGCTCGATTTTGAGTATTTTACGCCCCGTTCAGATGCCGGGCTTCATATCTTGAAAAAACGGATGCAAATCACCTTTTAACCACCTGACAAAACCAAGATGGCACGAATTGAGATAACCATGCCCAAGATGGGCGAATCGATCATGGAAGGGACGGTTGTCGAATGGTCCAAGAAAATCGGCGACAAAGTGGAGCAGGATGAAACACTGCTTGAAATTGCCACGGACAAGGTGGATTCCGAAGTTCCTGCGCCCGAGGCGGGCATACTGGTGGAAATCCTGGTGGAAGAGGGGGAGACGGTGGAAGTGGGTGAGCCCATAGCCATCCTGGAAACCGATCCCGATGCCGCTGCGGATGCGGCAGGCAAGGCAGGTTCGAAGGAGGAGAAAAAGCCCGCTGATGAGGATATTTCGGATGAACCGGATGACGCGGATGAAGAAAAGGTAAAACAACGTAAGGAAGAGCCGGCGAAACCTGCGAAGGAGGGCACTAAAGAGATCAGGAAGGAGAACGGAGAGGATATAAGTCCGGAGCCCGCTGCCACGGTAGCTGCGGAAAGTGGCACCCCGCCGCAGCGCAAGGGATCCGACGGTCGCTTCTTCTCGCCGCTGGTGCGTGCCATCGCCCGCGAAGAGGGCTTGTCCCGGGAAGACCTGGAGTCCATTGAAGGCAGCGGAAGCCAGGGAAGGGTCACCAAGAAGGACGTGCTGGAATATGTAAAATCCGGAAAATCAAAACCTGAGGCCCCGAAGGCGGAAGGGGACGGTGCCGGGCTGCGGAAACCGGGTCAGGCCGGCGAGCCCCGGAAGATCAGCACACCCGACCGGGCGACAAAGTGGCCGGATGAGAATGTGGAAATCATCAAAATGGATCGCATGCGCAAGGTGATATCCGAGCATATGATCCGTTCGAAACAGACTTCGGCCCATGTAACCACGTTTGGTGAAGCCGATGTTACCCGACTGGTGCAGTACCGTGACAGGCACAAGGACAAATTCCAGAAGGAAAACGGCTTCAAACTTACGTTTACCCCGTTTTTTGTAGAGGCCACCATTCAGGCGATACGCGAGTTTCCGCTGATCAACAGCTCGGTGGACGGCGACCAGATCCTGCTGAAGCGGACCATCAACTATGGCATAGCGGTGGCGCTCGGAGAAGCCGGGACGGGCGGACTGATAGTGCCCGTGATCAAGAACGCCAGCGAAATGAACCTGCAGGGCCTTGCCCGAAAAACACATGAACTCGCCGGAAAAGCCCGCAGCAAGCAGCTTTCCCCGGATGACCTGGTGGGCGGGACATTTACCTTCACCAATTACGGGAGCGTAGGGAACCTGATGGGAACCCCGATCATCAACCAGCCGCAGGTAGCCATCTTCGGGACGGGCGTCATCCAGAAACGTCCCGTCGTGATGGAAGTGGACGGCAGTGACACCATCGCCATCCGGCACATGGTCTACCTGAGCATGAGTTACGATCATCGTATTATTGACGGCGCCATGGGCGGCGCTTTCGTACAGAGAGTGAAAGAACTCCTGGAAAATTTTGATGTGAACCGGGCACTGTAAAGACGGTATTTTGCAACAAAATGGTGCGGTTTTCTTTGGTTAATCCGCACATTTCGCTTACGCGTTTCACTGGGCATCTGTTTAAATTAATTCGATTCATATCGTCAGAATGAATTCACATGACAGAATGTAATCATCCTCCTGTGTGTCAGCCGGAGGCTGTCATGTTCATTTCATTTACTACTATTGAAATTAGCACACAAAAAAGCAGAAGTGCGCCACATGGTTTCCGCGTGGCGCAGGCAGGGGCAGCGTGTGGCGCTGGTGCCGACGATGGGCGCCCTGCATGACGGACACCTTTCTTTGATCCGGCAGGCAAGACAGCATGCCGATCATGTGGTGGTATCCGTTTTTGTCAACCCGACCCAGTTCGGGCCGGGTGAAGACTATGAACAGTATCCGCGAACCCTGAAAAGCGACCTGGACCACTGTCTCAAGGAAGGCGTATCGCTCGTTTTTGCCCCCGATTTCACAGAAATGTACGGAACAGCCGGAGAAGCGCGCCACCATTTTGTCACGTTCCGTATAAGCAAAATGATCGAACATCTGTGCGGACCGGGTCGCCCGGGGCATTTCGAAGGTGTTTTGCAGGTAGTGAACAAGCTGTTCAACATAGTACAGCCCGATGTTGCCGTGTTCGGGCAGAAAGACATCCAGCAATGGTTCGTGATCCGGCAGATGGCGGAGGAGCTGGACATAATGGTGGAAATCCTGATGGGCCCTACCCGGCGCGAACCGGATGGACTGGCACGGAGCAGCCGGAATGCCTATCTGACCCCGGAAGAACGAAAAACCGCCCCTATGCTGTTTGAATCCCTGCAGCGTTTCCGGCAGTATCTTGAGGATCGAGGCCATCCTGCCGCGACAGACAATGCAGATGTGGCATCCGCCGGTGCCGGCAGGACCGGTGTGGAGATCGATCCAGCCATAATTTCAGAAGAAATAAATCGTTTACGTGAAAATGGTCTCCATGTTGAGTATTTTTCGCTGGTCACCACACCCGACCTTCAGCCCACCGATGTTATTGAGCAAGGACGACTCTATGTGATTGCCATTGCGGCCCGACTTGGGAAAACAAGGTTGATCGACAACGTACTTTTTACATACAAAGATTTGCAGAACCATGATGCTTGAAATGTTCAAAGCCAAACTTCATCCGCTGACTGTAACACAGGCCGACCTGTATTACGAGGGGAGCATCACCATCGATCCGGAGCTCCTGGAAATGGCCGGGATCCGCGTCTATGAAAAAGTACAGGTGGTCAACATCAACAACGGATCGCGCCTGGATACGTACACCATACCCGGAAAGTGGGGCGACAGGGAAGTGTGCATGAACGGTCCGGCCGCGCGCCTGACCAACGTGGGCGACCGCATCATCGTCATTACCTACGCCCGAATGACCGAAGAAGAGGCGCGGGAACACAAGCCGAGGATTGTGCTGCTTGACGGCAAGAACAACCCCGTCAAGGTGATGGATGAATCACTTGCCGGTTTCCGGTACAACCCGGACGACCAGCTGGATTAATGCCAGTTTATCACCGTTCGGAAAGATTTCTTGATGTTGCTGTTGATTTTACTGGCATGACTCTCGTCCCGGGGATCCAGATTCGTGCCGTCTTCCTGAAGGAACCATTTCGACAGGTCAATAGCCACAACAACCGTTGCCCCCTCGTCTTCAGAGATCGAAATGGGGGGCTCCCATTCGAATTCAAATTCAAATTCCTTCTGTGAGCGGAATACGAACGGATTGCCGTTGAATGTGCCTTTAACAATGATGGAATAGCTCCCGTTTTCGTCCCGGAAGTCGGGATCCTGCAGATTCACATCATCATCCGGTTTGTCAATTTCCAGTTCCAGCTCCTCAAGCTTGGCACCGGGGATCTGCTGGTCAAACAGGACAAAGGGCGTTTCGTTGAGCGGGAGGTCCACGACGAAGTTTTCTATCTCCAGTTCAAAATTCTCACCTTCAAGTTCGAATTCTTCTACAAACATCTTAACCTCTTCCAGGATAAGGATATCATCGGAAACAGCCGCATTGAACGGTGCTACCGAAACGGGATTGGTATCGATCTGCATCACGACCCGCAACTGCCCGGGCTGGTCCGTTCGTGACTGCGTGGTGTCACAACCGCCGGCCGCTATCATTGGAATGCAGAGTGCAAGGATGAGCGAATAAGTACGAAAAGAGCTCCTTTCTTTCGTTTTTTGTGTTTTTGTTTTCATGATGAAGTGTTTCTAAGGGTTCACGGTTCGGTGTGCCCCATGGACATACAGAAGGTTATGGCATTTTGCATCACATGACAATATGACGTTCAATCTGCTGAAAGATTGTCCAAAAAAATACCCGGAAAGCAAGCTTCCCGGGTATGTATTCAAATGAATGCTATGCAAATAGCTGCCGTTGTCCGTCACTCCACGTAGTCGCCGAGCAGCTCGAAGAACCGTGCCGAGGACTTCATCCCCCGCTCAAAATCCTTCAGATGGAAATGCTCGTTCGGTGAGTGGATGGAGTCGGAATTGAGTCCGAGTCCCATCAGTATGGTCGTTGCGTTCAGGGTTTTGGCAAAATCGGCAACGATCGGGATGGATCCGCCTTCCCTGGCGAACAGCACTTCCTTGCCATATATTTCCTGGAAAGCCGCTGCTGCTGCCTTCAATCCGTAGAAATCGAGATCAACCAGTACGGGATATCCGCCATGGTGTTCTTTGACTGTTACGCGAACACCCGGGGGAGTGACTTCGTGGAGGTAGGACTCAATCAGCTTGTAGACCTCCTTGGGTTCCTGATCCGGTACAAGACGTGCGCTCAGCTTGGCAAACGCCTTGGCGGGAAGCACGGTTTTGGCCCCTTCACCCTGATAGCCGCCCCAGATGCCGTTGACATCCAGTGACGGACGGCCGCTTACACGTTCCAGCGTGGAGTACCCCTCTTCGCCGAACTCCTCATCGATATCCAGGGTCTTGTTGTAGACCTCCTGGTCGAACGGCAGTTCCGCATAAGCCTCACGCTCCTGTTCCGAGAGCGGACGCACTTTGTCATAAAAACCGGGAATCTGGATCACGCCTTTTTCATCCTTCAGTTTGGCGATCATTTCACACAGGGCATTGACCGGATTCTGGACACCGCCGCCGTAGACGCCGGAGTGCAGATCACGGTTCGGGCCGACCACTTCCACTTCCAGATACATCAACCCGCGCAGCCCGTAGGTGATGGACGGTTGGTCTTTGGCAAACATGGCCGTATCGGAAACCAGCACCATGTCACATGCCAGACGATCCTTGTTGGCCGCCAGGAACGGCACCAGGCTGGGCGAGCCGATCTCTTCTTCGCCTTCAATGATGAACTTCACGTTCACCGGCAGTTCGGTCCCGGTTTTCAGGAAGGATTCGATCGCCTTGATATGTGTGTAGGACTGGCCTTTGTCGTCGCTGGCCCCGCGGGCATAGATTTTGCCGTCGCGGACCGTCGGCTCAAAAGGCGGCGTTTTCCACTCGTCCAGCGGATCCGGCGGCTGGACGTCATAGTGACCGTAGATCAGGACAGTGGGTTTGTCCGGACCGGCTTCCAGGTGTTCGCCGAGAACGATCGGGTGTCCGTCCGTCTCCTCGATACTCACGTTATTAAGCCCGATATTTTCAAGCTGTCCGGCCACAAATTCGGCCGCGCGCCGCACGTCCTGCTTGTGATTGGGATTGGCACTGATGCTGGGGATGCGCAGCAAATCGAACAGTTCTTCTTTAAATTTTTCCTGATGTTTTTGGATGTAATCTACAGGAGTACTCATATATGGAATGGGTTTAGGATGTTCAAGTCAAAGGCATGGCTGACATGCCGGATAAAAAATAATTTTTGGGATGTCTTTCTCACAATTTTTGCACAGCCGACTCCGGTATCCAACCGGATACTCCATTACGCAGCCGGATATGCACCCAGCTGTCATGCTGTCTGCTGAGTCGTTTGTCCAAGGTAACAGTATAAGCTTCATATGCCAAATCAGGCGAAAGATCCACATCCACCATCATATCGGGACTTGGTGTTATTGGGATCCCGTTTTCAACAACGACACCCTGCTGGTAGCCGCTTGCCCAGACGGAGATGGATATGGTGACTACGACCTGGACAATGCCCATGGCGCTCAGGGCCATTCCGGCAATGGCGATACGGCGGTCGGGACGGTAAAGCCAGCCGGTCAGGATCACCAGCACCCCCATGTTGATAAGTACCAGGCCCCATACAATCCACGCCACGTGATTCATGTGGAAAAGGAACCAGTCGAAGAATGCATACCAGGGGAGCTGCGGGATAAACGTGCCGCGTATGCGCATGAGCCGTTCCACGGTGGCAACGCCCTCTCTGGCACGGTCAACCGATTCACGGAATGCCTTGCTTTTATGAAAGTAGTAGGATGCTTGTCCGAGTGAGTCAAGATACAGGTAACTGATGCCCATATTGTAGAAGAGCGCACCGGATGCGTGGCCATTCTGTTCGATCTGCTGGAAAATGGCAACGGCTTCCCCGTAATCCTGCTGCTCCATCATGTAGTTGCCCCGGTTGAACAGGGCCTGTGGACGGGATTCGCCGGCTGCGGATGCTCCGGTGGCGGTCGCTCCGGTCGCGGGCTCCGAGGGTTCATCCGTGCGGTTTGCATCGGCAGGCGTCGCCTGCGCGAGAGGCTGGCGGGAACCGGAATCATCAGCGGATTGAGCCTGGGCCGCGTCCGCTATGAACGGGAGCAGATGCGCAGCATGTGTCGCATGAGCAGGAAATGCTATTTGCAAGAAGTGCAGCAGGAAAAACAGAAGCGCCAGTTGACAGATCCGGGCGATAGCCGATCCGGCAAGGCCTCCGGACGTACGGTTTCCGGCTGCCGGCAATTTATTACACTCCGGATGTCTGTTATGGTCCGGATATGT
>RECX01000071.1 GCA_007693825.1 Balneolaceae bacterium | reverse complement strand
CGCCATCGGTGCTCCATTGCGTGTAATCGGTCACATAACACGGATTGTCCACGGCAGGATCACAGGGCTGCAGGCCCGTAATGGCGTTATAATAGTATCCTCCAATTTCAAGCCAGTTGGGCACACCGTCGCCGTCGAGGTCTTCCTCGGAAGCGATCTCCACCGTGTTTCCGTATTTATCGGTAATCGTAATGAATTCCGTCGGGGCGGTGGCAACGGGAACTTCGCGGCCGTCGATAATCACCGTACGTTGCTGTGCCGTTGCCGGGAAAGACGACAGCATCAGAAAGAATATATTTATCAGAATGACAGCGATGGCAGGTGCTGCCAAAACATTGAGGTCTGTATCTGTGAATCGTTTCATGGTGTATCGGATGAGGTTTAGTTGGGGATGCCAGGAATGGAGTAGTTGGGAATGTCAGGATGGATTGAGTGCGGATTTTTTTTGATTCCGTTTTTGACCCTTATCCTGTTACGCGCAAAAATGAATAGTAAGTGGTGAGAGTATTTCCGGAAAGGAATGATTTTGGCAAGCCTTCCGGATTATCTGACGCACAGAGCCCCTGTCTGTGAGCTTCCGACTGAAATCAAGTTTCCAGGGTGCCATTGTACCGAACTGAGGCTTTGCGCCCTGCTCAGGTTGAATTTATCAAGCAAGGAGATCGCCTCGCTTCTTGGAATTTCCCCATCAAGTGTCAAAATCGCCCGCTATCGCCTGCGAAAAAAACTGCAATTGAACACGGAAGAGAGTCTCACCGGTTATCTGACAGGTATGGATTCAGAGTCATCCGATAATACAGTAATACGCACACCTTGATCCACCAGGTGCATCCGGCCACTTGTATACCCATTGTATACCTCCTTGAAGTTGCACTTCCATGCTCCGGGAGATAAATTATTTATATGCTTAATACCAAAATTATGTCTTCATAACACTGATTAATACGCAAAGCCACAGCAGGCACGAAAGCAAACACGAACTAAGCACGAACTAAACACGAACTAAGCACGAACTAAGCACAAACTAAGCACGAACTAAGCACAGCTTAACCGCCGGTTGCTGACTGCAATCAGTCTCATTGAATCCGTCTCATTGAATCCTGAATTCAAACAATTTGACCTATGATACGATCCGAAATTCTTTTTGGCCTGATATTTCTGTTTTTCATGACAGTATCTTCACTGCAGGCGCAGCATGACAGAAGCATGATGTCTGATCATGGCTCTCACCATGATGCCGATCATGATCATGGAGTGGTCGATTTCAATACCACCTGCAGCCCGATGGCCCAGATGAAATTTGAGCACGGCCTCGGAATGCTCCACCATATGATGTACGAACAGGCGCATGACATATTCCGTGAGGCGACTGACGCCGACCCCAACTGTGCCATGGCCTACTGGGGCATCGCCATGACCCAACTGAACCCGCTGTGGGCGCCACCCGGCGAGCAGCAGTTTGAACAGGGATGGCAGGCCATCCGGAAAGCGGCTTCAGCAGGAGACCCGTCCGCAAATGAACGCGACCACATCCGGGCCCTGAAAGCTTATTATGAAACCACAAGGGAGTCCGGCTACCGTGAAGGCCTCAAGGCCTGGGAGCAATCGCTTGAAGAGTTGCACCGTGCCTATCCGCATGATATAGATGCCGGCGCTTTATACGGCCTCTCCTTGCTGGCTACGGCCCCGCCAGATGACAACACCTACAGCAACCAACGCAAATCCGGAGCTCTGCTGGAGGAGCTGTTTGAGCGCGCCCCGGAGCATCCCGGCTTGTTCCATTATATTATTCACGCCTATGACAATCCATTGCTGGCTGAAAAAGCCGTTGATATAGCGCATGAATATGACAAGCTGGCACCGGACGTGCCCCACGCTCTCCACATGCCAAGCCACATTTTTGTAAGGATAGGCAGTTGGCCCGAGACCATCGACTGGAACCGACGCTCGGCCGATGCGGCGCTTCGTCAGCCGGTGGGTGAATACACTTCCATGCACCACGCTCATGCACTTGACTATATGATGTATGCCTATCTTCAAAAAGGAATGGACAATAAAGCGGCAGACGTGCTTGACGAATTGTTGTCGGTCGACAACTACCAGCCGCATTTTGGTTCAGCCTATGGTGTTGCCGCAGGCCATGCACGCTACTACCTGGAACGCCGGAAGTGGGAAGAAGCGGCACAATTGGAACCGCGCATCCACGATGTTTTTCCATGGGACGATTTCCCGCAGTATGAGGCCATTTCGTACTGGGCGCGGGGAATGGGCGCAGCCAAAACCGGCGATCTGGAATCAGCCCGTGAAGCGGTCATTGTGTTGAATGACCTTCATCAGAAAACGCTTGATAACAGAGAGGAATACTGGGCGCTGCTGGTCAATGTGCAGCAAAAAACCGTTGAAGCCTGGATAGCGCATGAAGAAGGCCGCAGTGAACTGGCCCTGAAACTGATGCGGGAAGCGGCCGATCTGGAAGACTCGGTTGACAAGCACCCGGTAACTCCAAGTGACGTCCTTCCGGCACGTGAACTTTTGGGTGATATGCTGTTGCTCCATGAAAAGCCGGGAAAAGCGATAAAAGCATACGAAACAGCCCTGGTGATCTCGCCCAATCGCTTCAACAGCCTTTATGGTGCCGGTATGGCAGCTCAAATGGCCGGTGATGACGAGCAGGCTGAAACCTGGTTTTCCAAACTTTCCGGGATAACTGTACCGGAAGAAAGTGATAGACCGGAGTTGGATCAGGTGACCGGCTATTTATTGAACGTGCATGGTGGAAATTGATCACAATACGTGCGCATGGTGGAAATTGATCACAATACAGATAACTGATCTTATGGCCGATCCAACACCTGCGAACCAACCAGATGCTTTCCCCCGATGAACACGGCGTTGATGGACCGCAGGTTTCGAATATCCTCCAGGGGACTCTGATCCAGAACCAGAAAATCCGCCAGGCTGCCGGACTTCAAAGTTCCGGAATCTTCGAGGTTCATGCACCGTGCGGCGAGACGCGTGGCCGAAGCCAGAACCTCTTCCGGCTGCATGCCGGCATCCTGCATCATCTCCATTTCGAGATGTTCGAAATAGCCCTGAAACCTTGCCGGCGGACCGCTGTCGGTTCCCATGGCGACCGGAATCCCGGCCCGATGCAGCACCATCATGTTTTCAATGGCAAGCGGAAGGGCCTCGCGGTAGTAGTCGGCGCTGCGTCCCGTGTAACGCTGCTGGACTTCGGGCTTCTGCAGCTGTTCCAGCACATCCGGATCGGCGTATTTCAGGAAAAACGGATCGTCGAAAAAATCCGGCCGGCCGGCATACACGAATACGGAGAGCTCCCGCGTAAGTGTCGGGGTGATGCACACCTCCCGCTCCCGCATAAGCGAAATCAGCTCGTCATCCACCGGGCGGTCGCGGACACTGTGGGCCAGCAGGCCGGTGCCCCTGCGCAAAAGCTCTTTGGCATCCTCCAGTGTAACCATGTGGGATGCGACCGGCGTGTTGTGCTTCCGGGCTGTGCGGATGACGGCGTCATAGACATTCGGGGACATCTTTGTGGTCCGGCCAAGCTGGTCATCCACACGGATCTTCATCCAGTCTGGATTGTGTTCGAGAAGGTCGTTCACATCACGGACGGCCTCCTCCGGAGTGGACGGCGACAGTACGGGACCCGACAGATAGAGCCGCGCTTTTCCGGGATGATGCGGATCCTGATTGTTCCGGACATCAAAGGCCACAAGCGGCTCGTCCAGGCTTACCACTGAGGTAACCCCGTAGCGCGCATACAAAACAAGCTGGGAGCGGATATTTTCTGCGGTTCGCACGGCCTCGCCGGTCTCGAGTCCACGGGCGATGCCCACATGTCCGTGCGCGTTGATAATTCCGGGCACGATGTACCTGCCGGAAACGTCATGTGTTTGCCGGATGTGTCCGGGCAAGGAGCGGTCATCCAGCGAGAAAACATCGACAACCCGGCCTTCTTCCACGATCAAAGCCGCATTCGGGATTGTTGAAAGTTTTCGAGGGCGACTCAAGTTATGAGATCACTTCAGTAACAATCCGCAATAAACAAAAATCTTTTATATAAAACAGGCCTTTAACGTACCGGCAATATTTCCTTATTTTAAAAGCATCATTTTGCGCGATTCCGTAAAACCCGCTGCTTCGATCCTGTACAGGTAGATACCGCTGGACAGGTGACGCGCATCAAAAACAGATGTATGGGTGCCCGGTGATAACCGGCCGTTTTGCAGTATACCCACCCGGCGCCCCAGCAGGTCATATACAGAAAGTGTGACATCGCCGGCTTCGGCCATTGTAAATGAGATGGTCGTTGTCGGATTGAACGGATTTGGATAATTCTGCCCGAGTGTTATCAACTGTGGCAGTTCCCGGTGGTCATCGTTGTCATATTCGTCCGGATTCGCTATGGATGTCGGCAACGGTGTCGGTGATCCTCCGCCCGACGACGTGATCAGCACACCGTTCGATGAAGCGATGATGCCCCGATTCACGTCATACATCGCGA
>RECX01000066.1 GCA_007693825.1 Balneolaceae bacterium | reverse complement strand
GGCGTGGCGCATTGCTGCGGACACGACCTGCACACCAGCTGCCTGCTGGGGGTCGCGCGGCTGCTTTCGGAAGAGAAAGCCCGGCTGCGCGGACGTGTGGTGCTCATCTTCCAGGCGGCCGAAGAGGCGCTTCCCGGGGGCGGACGCATGCTCATGGAAACCGGATTGCTTCAGGAACTGGGCGTGGAGGCCATCTACGGCCTGCATACATATCCGTTCCTGGAGCCGGGACAAATCACCACGCGCGAAGGACGGCTGATGGCATCGCCGTCCGAGTTCATCGTTGAGGTCAACGGCCGGGGCGGACACGCGGCGGCTCCGCATCAGACGGTCGATCCCATCGTGGCGGCGGCGCAGATCGTGACGCAGCTGCAGACCATTGTCAGCCGGAACACCGATCCGCTCGAGCCGGCCGTGGTGACCGTCGGCAAGATCAACGCAGGCACCGCGCGCAACATCATCCCGGAAAAAGCAACACTTGAGGGGACCATCCGCACATTTGATATTGCCAGGACCCGCGAGATCTTCGCGCGCATCCGGCACATCAGCGAACATGTGGCGGCAGCGGCGGGCGGCTCGGCGCAGGCCGAACTCATAGAAGGATATCCGCCGGTGATCAACAATCCCGATACCACCGCCCGGCTGCTGCGCGTGGCCGGACCGGCGGCGCTTCCCCTCGATGCTCCGGTCATGGCCGGGGAGGATTTCGCCTTCTACCAGCGGGAGATACCCGGGACGTTCTTCTTCCTGGGAAGCGGCAGCGACGAGGCCGACAGCCGGCACACCTGGCACCATCCCCGCTACAACGTGGACGAGCGGTGCCTGAAGACGGGCATCGCGGTCATGGCGGGACTGGTGCCCGGTTATTGTGAAGCAATCCAAAAAAGGTTATAGTATATCAACCGATAAGGTAATAGCAGATATACTGATAAAGCTCCTCTCAGCCTTTACATATATTGCCATCAACAAGTGTGTCGTTCGGCTCATCTCTTAAAAAAAAAGACTGATGATCATGAAGAACCTGCCCGCCTCGCTGATCCCGACCCCGATCCCGACCTCAATCCTGACCCTGATCTTGCCACTGATCCTTACCCTGACCCTGCCGCCCCTTCTCTTTTCCGGCAGCCTGTCCGCAAAATCATTCATGCCCGGTGAAGAAGCCACCGGCAGGTGGAACCTGACCATTGAAAGAGATGCCGGCAGCTACCCTGGCTGGCTTGAAATCACGGGTTCCGGCTTTCATACGCTAACGGGATCCTATGTCGGCTATGAAGGCAGCGCACGTCCGGTTTCGCACATTGCATACGATGCGGAAACCGGTACCTATTCCTTCGCAATCCCGCCCCAATGGAAAGATCCCGGCACTGATTTGAAATTCAATTTCCGGTTGGATGGGGATCTGCTGGAAGGGACGATTGACGTCGGCGACGAGCGTCTCAGCTGGACCGCAGTACGGGCACCGGACCTGGTACGCGAAACGCCGCCGGTCTGGGGAGAACCCCACAGCCTGCTTGACGACGAGATGTCGCGCTGGATCATTCCTGAAAACAACCGGTTCCGGATGGTGGATGGAATCCTGGTCAATGAGGATGTCGGAGGAAACCTGGTCTCGAAGGAGACCTTTGACGATTTCAAAATCCACGCCACTTTCCGCTACCCCGAAGGAAGCAACAGCGGCATCTATCTGCGCGGGCGTTACGAGGTTCAGATCATGGACAACTACGGTGAGCCGCCGGACAACCTGATCATGGGCGGGATTTACGGCTTCATCGAGCCCTCGGTCAACGCCGCCAAAAAGGCCGGCGAGTGGCAGACGCTGGATGTGACCCTTGTCGGGCGGCATGTCACCGTTGTGCTCAACGGCGTTGCCATCATCATCAACCGTCCGATACCCGGAACAACCGGTGGCGCGCTGGACAGCAACGAAGGCCTGCCCGGACCGGTCATGATCCAGGGAGACCATGGCCCGGTTGAATTCAAAAAACTGATCGTGACACCCGGGATAAACCGCTGATGCAGGCGGAATCTGCATCCACCCGGAAAATCACAAAAACTGCCAATCCGTAACCTGCAGGTATCACCATGAAGCGCAAAACTTTTTTGACCAAGATGGGCCTGGCCACCACTGCCATGGCGGGGCTGCCCTATATAAGCACGCGGGCGAGAAACAACGCGGAAACGCTGGCCTATGAAAAAGAAAGCGGGGCATCCGCCCCTAACGACCGGATTCAGATCGCGCTGATCGGAGCGGGGTGGATCGGGCAGGTGAACGGTGCGACCGCCGTTGAGCTTCCGGGCGTCAAACTGGTAGCCGCCTGCGACCTGTACCACAGCCGCCTGGAGCGCTGCAGGGAGCTCTGGGGCGATGATATCTTCACCACCAGCGATTACCGCGAGATCCTGGCGCGTCCCGATGTGGATGCGGTGATCATATCCACGACCGATCACTGGCACGATATTCAGGCCATCGATGCCCTGAATGCGGGGAAGGCGGTTTTCCTGGAAAAGCCGATGGTCCAGCATGTAAGTCAGGCGTACGCGGTTATCGATGCCGAAAAAAAGACCGGAAATGTGCTGCAGGTGGGCAGCCAGCTGACCAGCGACATCCTGTATCTCAAGGCGCAGGAGATGGTGCGGGCCGGGGAAATCGGCAAGCTGGTCCTTGTTGAGGGAAATTTTGACCGCTTTTCGGCTGAGGGGGCCTGGCAGTATTCGATCCCCCCGGGCGTTACGGCCGAGGATGTCAACTGGGACACCTATCTGCGGGATCTGCCGCATCGTGAATTCGATCCCAAACAGTTTTTCCGCTGGCGGAACTACCGGGATTTCGGAACCGGCTCCTCGGGGGACCTGTTTGTGCACCTGCTCTCCGCGGTGCATCTGGTGACCGACTCGTACGGCCCCTCGGCCATCATGGCCACCGGGGGGCTGCGGTATTGGGATGATGGAAGGGACGTGCCCGATGTGATGCTGGGGATGCTTGATTATCCGGAATCCGCGTCGCATCCGGCGTTCAACCTGGCCCTCAGGGTGAATTTCATTGCCGGGTCGGGCGGCGGGGTTACCATCCGATTCGTGGGCAGCGAGGGTGAAATCGTGGTGGACTGGACCAATGTAACCCTTCGCAAGGCGACCATGGACAAACGTCCGCCGGTGACTGTTGACGATTTCAGCGGTCAGACCAGGGAGGCGTTTCTGGAGTACCACCGCGAGAACTATCCCCCGCCGGCGCCAAGCGTGATCCCTCCTTCGGAACTCGTCTACCGGTCTCCGGAGGGATATGACTCCCGCAGGCACCACTTCGAGAATTTCTTTGCTTCGATGCGCCACGGTGAACCCGTCTATCAGAACGGGACGGTAGCGCTGCGTGCCGCCGCTCCCGCGCTGCTCTCCAATGACAGTTACCACTCGCAGAAGATCATCCACTGGGATCCGGTGGAAATGAAAATCCTGTGAGGATGATGCGGCGGAGTTGAAATTCGTGTTTTAGAAAAACCTTTGGCCTCTTATACGTGATCTCATATTCGTGATCCCAACCCCTTGATCTTATTCCTATGATTTCAAACCATGAGACAGACCGATCCTTTCTGACAAAGGCCATGCTGCTTGTCGCGCTGCTTTTCACCATATCCGGTTGCGGACAAGCCGAATCACGATCCGAATCTGAAGCACGATCCGAATCAGAATCCAAATCGGAAACCAAGTCCGCCGGGGATGAGGGCTTTGTCTCCCTGTTCAATGGCAAGGATTTGACCGGCTGGATTGTGCCGGAAGGCGATGGCGGACACTGGCGTGTGGTGGACGGGGTCATCGATTACGATGCCCTCAGCGAGGCGCCGGATGACAAAAACCTGTGGAGTGAGGATGCGTTCGGGGATTTTGTGCTGCGGCTTGACTGGCGCATCAAGGAAACGCCGTTTGTCAATCACAATGCCCGGATCATCCGTCCCGATGGCACCTATCAGCGTGACGCCAACGGTGAAATCATCCGCATTTCCGTTCCCGACTCCGACTCGGGAGTCTATGTGAGAGGCTCGTCAAAGTCCCAGGTCAACATCTGGTGCTGGCCGGTCGGATCCGGGGAGGTCTGGGGATACCGAACCGACCCTGACATGCCTCCGGAGGTGGTGGCCGGCGTGACGCCCAGCATGTTTGCCGACAATCACATCGGCGAGTGGAACACTTTTGAGATTACCATGGTGGGTGACCGTCTGACGGTCGAACTCAACGGACACCTTGTGATTGAGGATGCGCAGCTTCCCGGTGTGGATGAACGCGGCCCGATTGCGCTGCAGCATCACGGACGCATGGTGGATGGGGAATGGACAAGCTCTCCGTCACTGGTTCAGTTCCGCAACATATACATCCGGGCTCTGTAGCGCTTGTGGACTCTGTAAACCATCCGCGCTATGTAACCAATCCGTGCTGCAATGTCGGCGAACGGAAATAATACTTGACGTTGATCAAACGGCACCTGAAGAAGGGCATGGCAGGACTGGTGTGGCAAGTCGGTCATCGCAGTCTTCGCGGGAC
>RECX01000053.1 GCA_007693825.1 Balneolaceae bacterium | reverse complement strand
AAAACAGAAAAAAAGCCATTTATTGATTACAAGGCAGGGCAGACCTCGCAATACGAGTATACCTTTTCAATCCAGTATCCAGACTCGGCCGACTTTACTTTGGAGTCAGTACAACGTGTCAATACTGTTGTAAAAAAGACGAATGCCGAGATTACTGTTGATGACAATACGCTGAGTAATCTTGTCAAGATACAAGTAACCGTCGAAGAGGGCAGTCCCCACATCCAACAGCAAAATACCTGGTTTCGCTACGACGACGGTTATTTTACAGAGTATGCAAACTCGCGATCATTGGGCACTATATCTATACCAAAAATTGCGAATAATGATCCACATGAATATCAGGCATTCATACAAAGCCAGATGAAGAAATTCAGTCCGGAAAGAATGATAACGGGAAATTTTGACATCGAAAGTTTTGAAGCCGACTCCATTCGTCTTCGCACCGATCCAAGATTGGTACACCCCCGGCAGTTTGAAATCGGGAAACAATGGACGACATTTTCCGATCCCTGGTTAAGTAAAAGCAGAATCACTGAGAAAAAAGTGGTTACTGACAACGACGGTTTTATTGATTCTTATGTAATTGAAACCGAAAATTTTCTTGAGTCTTCAGAATTTACGTACCATACCCGGTTTGATTCGCGCGGTCTCGTCAAGAGAATTGTCATATTGGAACAGACATTTAGAAATGAATACGGAGAAAGCATAGGAGAAGGAATTACTCGCAGCGTAGTTAAACGTATTGGTTTCAGCGAATAGAACCTGAAACCGGACGATTTGGTCCTTTATGCACGTTCCCGGCTTTCCCTCACAGCGCGGTTAAGTTCCTCCAGGTCCAGTCCCGTGTCCACTCCCTCAATATCAAGAGGAGATCCCATCTGTTTGACAGATTTCAGGATGAAGGTCTCACCGCTGCGACGTGCAGTTTTTCCGGACAACCGTTACATTGCAGGTTACAATCTAATTTTCGTGTCCGCATGCTTAAGCGTCATTTTCCGGTAATTATTCTGACAGTGGGGCTCCTGGCCGTGGTGGTCTTCATCGCCGCAAAATGCTCAGTCTCGCTTTTTCTTGCTTCAGAAAATTCTGGCACAGAAGAATATGCAACTGAGAGTCCCGGCATTGAACAGTCCATATCTGATAGTCCCGAAACAGAGTCTGCTGTTCCCGAAAGTCCGGCCCGGGAGAATCCGAAAACGGAGAGACGCGGCACTCGCCACCCCGCACCGGAGTCCGGCTGCACCGATCCGCTGGCCGCCAATTATGAAGCCAGGGCCACCGTCAACGACGGGAGCTGCACGTATCCACCCGCGACCATATCCTCCGAAGAATCACATTATCTGCCCGAGGGACACGAGGACACCTCCGGCATCATCTTCTGGAACGGCAAATTCTGGCTGATCAACGACTCCGGTACGCGGAACATGTACGGACTGCTATTCGAAGATGTGCAGGACATCGAAACGGTGCCGCTCGGCGACGTGCCCAAACGCGACTGGGAGGAGATCACGCAGGACGACACCCACATCTACATCGGCGATTTCGGCAACAATTACGGCAGCAGCACCAGCCTGCGTATCCTCAAGTTCACCAAGGCGTCGATCCTGGACGGAGATCCGCAGATGGAAGTGATCAATTACAGATACTCCGATCAGCACGATCTGACCTCGCCCGGATCCAACCGCACCGATTTCGACTGCGAGGCGTTCCTTGTCCGCGGCGACAGCATCTTCCTGTTCACCAAGCAGTGGGCCAGCGAGCAGACCTCCATGTATCTGCTGCCCAACGAGCCGGGCGACCACGTGGCGCAGCTGCAGCAGACCTACGATGTGCAGGGGCTGGTCACCGGATCGGTCTATCTGGAGGATATGGACCTGCTGGTTTTCACCGGATACAGCTCGGATATGGCGCCGTTTCTCTACCTCTTCTACGACTTTGAGGGGGTGGATTTTTTCGGCGGCAACAGACGCAAGGTCGGTCTGGATCTTCCGGGCAATTTCCTGGGGCGCGGACATCAGGTGGAGGCGATCACCACCCGCGACGGGCTCACCTACTACATAACCAACGAGCATTTTTCCGTATCGGTGCTGAATTTCCCTCAGCAGATCCACCGTCTGGACCTTTCCGGCCTGCTGGAGCATTATGTGGCTTCCCGCACGGGCTCGCCGTAACTTCGGGATGGTGACGGTTATTTGCCAGAGTATTACAACGATCCGGTTTGGTGGTAAGAGGCCGCTGCTAATCGGAACATCTTTAGAATGGTTTTACCTCATAAAGCATATTCCCTGCTTTTAAAAACTGCCTGAAAGAGGTTTTTTTTATATTTTGCAGACCCTGATAATCTCTTCGTTCGGTGCATAACCAGACCGTTATTCGATATTTGGACAGCATGTTGAACACTCATTTTTTGACAAAATTACTGAAGGGCGGACTCCTGCCCGTAATGCTGCTGTCTGCTGCCACCAACCTTTCTGCGGAACTCCCATCAGAAGGTCAGACCGCGCAATCACCCGGCTGCACGGATCCGGTTGCAAGCAACTACAATGCCTCAGCAACGGACAACGACGGGAGCTGCACCTATCCCTCCGCCACCATATCCTCCGAGCAATCGCATAACCTGCCATCCGGACACGAGGACACCTCCGGCATCATTTACTGGAATGGCAAATTCTGGCTGATCAACGACTCCGGTCCGAGAAACATGTACGGATTGACCTTCGAGGCCGTCAGCGACATCCAGCCGATCCACCTGGGCGATGTACCCAAGCGCGACTGGGAGGAGATCACACAGGATGACACCCACATCTACATCGGCGATTTCGGCAACAACTACGGAAGCCGAACCAACCTGAGGGTCCTGAGATTCAGCAAGCAATCCATCCTCGACGGGGATCCCAAGGCGGAGATCATCAACTTCACCTACTCCGACCAGGACGACCTGAGCTCTCCCGGATCCAACCAGACTGACTTCGACTGCGAAGCGTTTATTGTTCGGGAGGATACGCTCTACCTGTTCACCAAACAGTGGGCCAGCGAGAAAACCAGCGTATACACGCTGCCCGCCGAACCGGGTGATCATGTCGCCCGGCTCCGTGAGACATATGATGTGCAGGGACTGGTCACCGGGTCGGTCTACATGGAGGATATGGACTTGCTGGTTTTCACCGGATACAGCTCCGAGATGGCGCCGTTCCTATACTTATTTTACGATTTTGAGGGGGTGGATTTTTTCGGAGGCAACCGGCGCAAGGTCAGCCTGGACCTTCCAGGCAATTTCGTGGGGCGCGGTCATCAGGTGGAGGCGGTCACCACCCGCGACGGGCTCACCTATTACATCACCAATGAACGATTTTCAATTTCGATACTCACCTTTCCACAGCAGATTCACAAACTGAATCTGACCGGACTGCTGGGGCATTATGTCGGGGCCAGGACAACTGCTTCCAACTACAACCCGGATGGCGACACTCCGGGCAAACTGAAGCTGTATCAGAACTACCCGAATCCATTCAATCCATCCACATCCATACGCTATCACCTGCCGGAGTCCGGACCGGTCAGCCTGCATGTCTACGATATGCTTGGCCGGCATGTGACAACACTCAGCAGCGGTCCGAGAAGGGAGGGTGTCCACGAAGTTTCATTCGATGGAAGCGGTTTGGCAAGCGGACTTTATACCTACATCTTGTCCACGGATGATCGCCACCTCACCCGTAACATGCTTCTGCTGAAATAGCTGACGGTCAGTGCATGAAGTGTTGGCTTTTTTGGTGCATAATGTTACATTCGGGGAATATATTATTTTATAACCGCTTCCGAATTGTATGGATTACTCCGGCCTTCCAAAGATTGAACTTCACCTTCATCTGGACTGCTCGCTGAGCTACGACGTCGTCACGAAGATCAATCCGGCGATCACCCGGGAAGAGTATCGCGAAAAATTTATCGCCCCGCCCAAATGCGCCGATCTGGCCGACTACCTGACCCGGGCCTTCCATGCCGTGGATCTTATCCAGACCGAGGAGCAGCTCCGCCTGGTCACGCTTGATCTGTTCGACCAGCTCAAGGCCGACAATGTCATCTATGCGGAGATCCGGTTCGGGCCCATCCTGCATACGCAAAAGGGCCTGGCCCCGGAAGAGGTGGTACAGGCAGTCCTTGAAGCCACCGAAGAAGGGGTGAACCGCACCGGGGTGCAGGCCGGACTCATTCTCAGCACCCTGCGCAACTATTCGGAGGAGCAGAGCATGCAGACCGTGGAACTGGCCCGGCAATTCAACGGGCCCGGCTCGCGCGTCTTCGGATTCGACATCGCCGCCGATGAAGCCGGTTATCCGATCGACAATCACATCAAGGCCTTCCAGTTCGCGAAAAAGCACGGCATTTCACGCACGGCTCATGCCGGCGAGGCCCGCGGCGCCGACAGCGTGTGGGAGACACTGCGCCATTTTGAACCGACCCGGATCGGGCATGGCGTCCGGAGCGCCGAGGATCCGGAGTTGCTGGTATATCTGCGCGACCATCGCATTCACCTGGAAGTCTGTCCCACCAGCAACGT
>RECX01000121.1 GCA_007693825.1 Balneolaceae bacterium | reverse complement strand
ATCATGCTCCTGTGTGTCCTGGCGCAAGCCCGGTCATGAATATTTCATGTGTTTAAAATCTTTGAATTCATAAGGTCACATAGAATGTCCATGACGATTATAATCATGCTTTTGTGTGACGGGTTGCCGTCATGGCCATTTCATCACACACCGCTGAATGCGGAAAATCCACCATCCACAGGCACTACGATGCCGTGCACAAACTTTGATGCCGGAGCCGCAAGCCACATGATTGTCGAAACGAGGTCTTTCGGATCGCCAAAACGCGCGACCGGCGTGTGGTCAATTATGGTCTTTCCGCGGTCTGTAAGGCTGCCGTCATTTTCATTCGTCAGCAGGAACCGGTTCTGATCTGTCAGCAGAAAGCCCGGTGCGATGGCATTCACACGGATATCCGTGGAATAATTGTGGGACATATGCACGGCCAGCCACTGGGTAAAATTGCTGACGGCTGCCTTTGCAGCGGAATACGCCGGTATTCTGGTCAAAGGCGTAAAAGCGTTCATCGAAGAGATGTTGATGATATTGCCGCTTTTCTGCTCTGAAAAAATCTTCCCGAAAACCTGGCACGGAAGGAACGTACCCATGAAATTCAGGTCAAAAACCCACTTTATGGCATCTTCGGGAAGGTCAAAGAACAGCTTGTCGGGACCGGTGGTGGCAGCGGGTTTGTTTCCGCCGGCACCATTGATAAGGATGTCGATCCTTCCGAAATGGTCCATCGTCTTCCTCGCGGCTTCTTCGATGCTCGATTTGTCCATAACATCGGTTTTTATCGCCAGGTTATCGATTCCCCTTGCACCCAGCTCTTCAGAAACCGCAGCCATTCCCTTTTCGCCGATATCCAGCAACACGATTTTTGCTCCGGACCCGCCAAGCGCGTAGGCCATTTCAGCGCAAAGCACACCTGCGCCACCGGTGATAACGGCTACCTGTCCCGTTATATCAAAGCCTCTGGCAAAATTTTCCATCTTCATTTTTTATCTGGTTATAAGTTTTCAAAGGGTTGCACATGCTTTCTGAAGTGCCCTTACATCCATCTCCGCGACACGTTTGCCTGCATTGGCCACCCGGGTCAACAGTGCACACCGTGAAACCTGCTGATCATCGTGCCGAATGTACCTGCAAAAGCCTTCACATGATCCGTATCGTCTCCAAAACCATCGGCATACCATTCCAGCAGGACTGCCCGTGTTGATTTGGAATGACACATAGAGTAAGTATCATGAAAAACCGAAAAGCCGGGGAAGGAACAGGCTCAATTCTTCGAAATAGGTGACAACCACCAGCGAAAACAGCATGGCAAGGAAAAATGGAAACAAGGGTCGCACTACCTGCATAATTGAAAGCCCGGCCACCCCGCACCCGACAAATAGTACCGTGCCTACGGGCGGCGTGCACAAACCCACACTCAGATTGAGGATCATCATGATGCCAAAGTGAATGGGATCCATACCCAGCTCAACAGCAACAGGCAGGAAAATGGGTGTAAAAATCAACACGGCCGGGGTCATGTCCATGAAGACACCAACGGCCAAAAGTGTCATGTTTATGATGATCAGGATCAGAAAAGGATTATCACTGAGCGTAAGCAGTCCGGCAGTAACGATCTGAGGGATATTCTCATAAGACATCACCCATGACATGCCAAGCGAGGTGCCGATCAGCAAAGCGACAATCGCAGTGGTATTGCAACTGTCGAGAATGGCCTTGGGCAATTCCGATAATTTGAGTTCCCTGTTGATGACACATGCCAGAATGAATGCATACAGGACCGCTATTGCGGATGCCTCCGTAGCCGTAAAGATTCCTGCAATTATTCCGCCGATTACAATGATGATCATCAGAAGACTGGGAATGGCACGGCCGAATTTCCGTACAACTTCTCTCAGGGGAAGCCTGTCGGATACCGGATATTTTCTCCGGAATGCAAAATAACCGGCTACCAGCATGATCATCAATCCAGTGAATGCGCCCGGGATATATCCTGCAAGGAAAAGGGCGGCTATGGAGACCCCGCCGCTGGCAAGAGAGTATACAATCAGGATATTGCTGGGTGGGATCAGCAGGCCGGTTGTCGACGAGGTAATATTAACGGCAGCGCTGTACCCTTTGTCGTAGCCCTGCTTCTCCATCTGCGGGGTCATGAACGTACCAACTGCTGAAGCCGCGGCAACGGCTGAACCCGATATTGAGCCAAACAACATTGCGGCTATGACATTGACATAGGCAAGTCCGCCGGGAAGCATGCCAACAAGCGCCTTGGCAAAATCAATGAGCCGCTCCGCTATCCCCCCTTTGTTCATCAGCTGCCCGGCCAGTATGAAAAAGGGTATGGCCAGCAGGGTGAAACTGTCCAGCCCCGTCCCCAGCCTCTGAGCCACCGTGGTTACTGCAGGCGTAAAGTCAACGCTGACCAGCAGTGTGGCTATGGTTGCGATGCCTATACTGAATGCAACCGGCACCCCGATTGCAAGCAGAATCACGAAGGTAATCACCAATACCAGTATCCCGATAATATCCATAACTGATCTATTTGTTATTCCGCATGAATTTCATCTGATCTCCTGCCGGGATGAATTGGCTCGGTATCCATGCCACCATCCCTGATTCCGGCTTCCTGAAGAATGAAATCAACGGCATAAATAATGATGGCCAATCCACTGACCGGCAAAACCAGATAGACGTATGACATCGATATTCCAAGTGCCGGTGAGTTCTGGTCAAGAACCCATGTCAGTATCACAAGCTGAATGCCGCCATACACCAGAACCCCTGCCGAAAACAGTGCGATAAGCGAGTGTATGATGATATTCAGCACGTTTTTTTGCCTGCCCCTGAGTTTGAGCACCAGGAGATCAAGCGCCAGGTGCATTCGCTGCCTGTAGGCGTATGATGCGGCCAGCAAACCCAGCCATATCAAAAGAAAACGCGACAGCTCTTCAGTAAAAGTAACCGGAGATCCTATCACATACCGCATGAACACCTGCAAAAGGACCGTAAAAACGAGCAGGGTCATAATCAGGATGGACGTACGGGACAGTATGTAGTCAAGTGCTTTAATCAGTGTATTCATTGCCCATTTCCTGGATTTCCAAGAACAATTCATAAAGTTCCGGCTGCTGCGTTCTCATAAATTCATAATATGGCTCGGATGCTTCCATGAAAAGAGAACGGTCCGGATAGATAATTTCAACTCCCGCTTCTTCAACCGCGCGGAGTGCCTCTTCGCTTGCTTCCTGCCACAACTTTCGCTGATAGGGAACGGATTCAAGAGCGGCTTCCTGAATGATCGCACGCTGTTCCTCATTCAACACATTGTCCCAGGTATGTTTGGATATGACCAGGATATCTGGCACAGCAGTATGCTCATTGAGCGTGTAATACCGGGAAACTTCATAGTGGCGTGATAAAAAGAAACTGGGCGGATTGTTCTCGGCACCGTCAACAACCCCCTGCTGCAATGCGGTATAAAGCTCACCCCATGATATCGGTGTAGCCGATCCCCCCAGAGTATTCACCATCCGTATTGCCGAAGGACTTTCCTGCACACGAATGCTCAACCCACGAAGATCTTCCGGAGTGTGGACAGGGCGGCGAGTGGTGTAAAAACTGCGTGTGCCCGCATCATAATAGCAAAGGCCGACAATCCGGTATGGTTCACTGGCATCCAGTATTCTCCTGCCTACAGGGCCATCAAGAATGTCATACATGTGATCATCGTTGACAAACAGGAATGGAACACTGAAAATGGAATAAACCGATGTGAAACTCTCAATTACCGCCGCTGATACCTTGGTAATATCCAGGCTCCCTATCTGAAGCAGCTCAAGGGTCTGGCGCTCCGTACCCAGCTGCTCGTTCGGGTAGATATCAATGCGCATGGTTCCATCAGACTTTTCACTGACCAGCTCAGCCATCCTTTCCATCCCGACATGTACAGGGTGGGAAGAATCCAGGCCGTGGCCCAGTCTGAGAACGACAACATCACCATCCGGCCGGCAACCAGTGATCATCACGATTGCCGTGAGGATCAGCACAATTCGTAGATGCAAGTTGGTCATAATATTCTGGTCAGGGTGCAACGGATATGTTCTTTTTTTCTTAATCACTTCAGCAGACAAAGAGAATTAAAAAGTCATAACTTAACCGTTTAAGTTAATGAAGGATAATAATATCTGTGCTGATTATCAACAAGATTTTTTTTGGAAAGCATTTTTTTTTGGATACGTTTTCAAGGATGGCATTAAGGCGGTTATCAATGCAGTTTGATCGTCACCGAAGGCGGATAAGCATAATCGAACCAGAGCCGGTCAATAAGCCCGGCATCGGGTTCACCATCATGGGTAACGATCCGATAGCGGGTAATGAACGGGATGCCCGGCTGGATGGACATATCGCCCAGTTGTGTCGGGGCAAAATTGAAAAAGGGCTCGCTGGGATGGATGCGCATGGTTTGAGGGAACCGATAGTTCGATGGGTGGCCAAGGATTGCAAACCCGGCCAGTTCACCTTCCGAATATCCACCCATATGGGCCCATCTTGCCCGGGTGGCATGACCTTCCCGGCCAAGTCCGCCGGAAGTCAGAAAGAAGCATTTTCCAGGATTATTCCAGTCAATATGGCCCCGAAATCCAATGCCTCCATAGCGGTATTCAGGCAATAGCAACGGACGGTCAGAGTTCACCGTTTGGGTAACAGTCAGGTCAAAGACATGGGCCTGGTCGCCAAGCGGTGAGGCATAGACCTTTACATCCCAAATCTCATTCAATGCGGTGACCGCTTCCTCACCGCTCAAATCCGTGAAACGGTGGGCAGACCGGAAACCGCCAAAAACAGGACCGTCCCACATGGCGATCATGGAGTCGACATCCACGCGGCCCCGATCCTGGTGCACATTCCAGAAATCCGGATTGCGGCCTTCAAACTGCGTTCTGGTCCAGGCCGACCAGATTCCCGAGTGATGGGGATGCTGGTCCACATTCATGTGGCTGCTCAGGACAACACCGCCTGGAGAATAAAACGGGTGGATGTATCCGCCACGGCGGTATCGTTCATCCAGTTCTTCCGGCGGACTGTTTTCCCGGTGATAGTAGCTCAGCACCTTGTTGCCACCGGCCGAAAAAGTTACGGTGGCAGCATCCTTTTGCGAGGAAACCTGCCCATCGGCCTGCGCTTCTTCTGACAGATTGGCGACAGGGTGCATACCCAGCATGAACTCCGCAGAGGCGCCTGCGGGAAGATCATCCAGAATAAACCAGCCGCTGTTGGCCTGATCAATCTGTAAAGGGTTGACATTACCGCCCTCATCCGTTAGTGGATATACCCCCGGATCGACCGCAAAAGGGAACATGAAAGATACAATGGTTCCCCTGCGATCGTATGCCCCGGCATCAACCTGCAGGACGATGCTCCCGGCTTCCATTCCTGTTGGAGGCAGGTTTGCAATCCGGGATACGTTTTCAGCGGTATGGGAACCTGATTGTTCCTTTTCCGCCATGGCATCACCTGACGCCGGGCTGCAGGCAAGAGCAAACAAGGAGAAACAAACGAATAAGCGCAATATTTTCATTATCCAAATCCAATTATCCAAAATCATATAATATCCGAACCGGGAAATCTGCCTAAGGCTGGACTTCCCGGTTCGATGACAGGACTACATGGTTCCGTTTCAACTGTTCCGGGTTTTACCCGGGCATGCTTTTTTTCGATCTGGTTTTCGACAGACCCGTTTCAGATGGTCGGTTCCCATCCGGGTTCATAGCGGCGGGACCACATGCTCATCGCCTCGGAGTCGCCGATGATGCGGCCTGTCCTTGGATCCAGATTCAGCGAGCGGCCCACATACTGTGAGATATTGCCCAGATGCAATGCCAGAACCGATATTTGGCCTTCGTCAATCGGTGAATTGAGCTTCTCGCCCCTGGTGATCGCCTGGGCAAAATTGTGGATATGCAGGTCGGTCATATCTCCACCGCCCACCGTATCCAGATGATCCACATCACCGTCATCCATCACACGCTTGACCTCGTTGTTGTCCAGATCATATACAATGTAACCGCTGCGATCGATCATAATCGTACCTTTGGTACCGTGGATGGTCGTGCCACGTCCGCGACCGTAGAACGGGAAACCATTGGCGCTTCGGCCTTCCCAGTTGATCGCCTTGCCTTCGGGGAACTCGAAATCGATGCTCTGCACATCATAGAACTCCCAGTCGTCGTCATAGTGGAACCTTCCGCCCGAGGAACTTATCCGGTTGGGATGTCCCACACCCAGAGCCCAGCGTGCGATGTCATATTCATGGGTGCCGTTGTTAAGCGCCTCGCCGGTTCCCCACTTCCAGAACCAGTGCCAGTTGTAGTGGATGATGTTGTCGCGGTAGGGCGTACGCGGGACCGGGCCCTGCCACAGCTCGTAATCCAGCCACTCCGGAACCGGGGCGATCTTGCCGCGGCCGATCCCGTCACGGGCATTTGCATAAAACGCCTTGGCATAATACGGCTCGCCGATGATACCGTCGGCAATGTCCTTCATGGCCTGGATCGACTCGGGGGCTGAGCGCTGCTGGTTACCCATCTGAACTACCTTGCCATAACGCTGCTGGGCGCGCACGATCAGCTCGGCCTCGGCCGGAGTGTGACTGCCCGGTTTCTCCACGTACACGTGCTTGCCGGCCTGAAGAGCCATGATCGCGGCCGGAGTATGCCAGAAGTCGGGAGCTCCGATCACAAGTGCATCGATATCCGGATCGTCCAGGGCCCGACGGAAATCGGTCCCCGTCTCGGGCTTGCGGCCCTGGCGTTCGGACACGCTCTCGGCCAGCTCGGCCAGGGGCCGGCTGTCCACATCAAACACCGACTTCACAACTGTCCCCCGAACCTGGGCAAAAGTGCGCGCCAGGACAGCTGCGCGACTTCTGGCTGCCATAACAGCTACGGTGACCTGGTCGTTGGCACTGCTGCCAGCCCCACGGGCAATGCTCATGGGACCGGCCAGTCCTATAGCCGCTCCCGCAAGTGCCGTTTTTTTGATGAAATCCCGGCGGTTAACATCTGATTTTGACATATTCATCCTCATTTTACAGTTTAAACTACACTGAAATTTACAGTTTTATCTTCACCAGCTTCTTTGTTTACTGAAACTCAATCAAAGGCCTGCATCGCCATTTCTCTGGCATGCGTTGTTATATAGTATTTGGTTATCATGTTCGGGACTTCCCATTCGGGCAGCATGCCACGGTCGAGATAGTCGAAAAATGACTCTGCAACCATGCCGAAATGTGCTTCATGCCCGAAGTGGAATTCATCCGGGATATACAGTTCCCAGCCATGCGGAGAGGTATTATAAGCGGCACCCGGATATTGTTGCTGCAACCGCTCCACGGCTTCAGCAACTTCCTGCTCGATATCGGCAGGTGAAGCGCCATCAACGGGTTCCACATAGACCGTGGCACGGAAACCCTGTTCCTCTCCCTGGCGCACCACAAGATTTGCACGTGTCCCACGGATCATGGTGAAGTGACTGTCATCACCACCCGGAGGGGCCTGATAATCCCACTGCACTTTTACACTGACATGATGACCATTCAACAGATAATCTATTTGACCGTTGCAGTACAACGGGAGAGACCCGGAGTCGTCGAGTTGGTCTGCAAGGTATTCCGGGAATGCCTGCTCACCTGTGATCCTGCTGAACTGATCCAGCGTGACATTGGTTGGCCATCGCTTGCCGCCCAGCAACCGGACGTCCTCTTCAAGGTGTATGATTTGATCCGGGAAGGCCACCCACATTGACAGGTCCACAAGGTGAACGGTCACATCCACAATTCCCTCGCCCTGTTGGCGGACATCGAAATACCATGGGGGACGACGAAGCGGCGACCCGGCAACATATTTGAAGAGGTGGTGGATGCTTTCCTTGTAAAGGGCGGGCTCTTCCGGCGTACCGGCAACCAGCTCACCGAACAGATTGCGATCCTGCATGAGTGTCCGGAGGATGCGGGAGGTCACCTCACGGCGTTCGGTCATGATATCATAAAGCAGCACGTTGTTCTCATCGGCCTTTTCAAATGCCTCCACAAGCATTTCCCAGCCCTCTGTATCTATCGCCATCGGCTTGTCGGAAAGAACATTTATTCCGTTGCTTACCGTCTGCAGAATGTAGTTTGTCTTTTGACGGTTGTTGCCGGCCGTGACCATCACGTTGCCGGGCTTTTCCTGCAGCATTCGCTGCAGATAATCCGGACCAGTATAAATTTCGGATTGCCAGTTGGTCGGATTTTCGTCCCGCGTATTGAACCCCTCTATTCGCTGCATGTGCAGATCCAGGTCGGCACCGCCCGGTGCAAAGATATGCACGGTTTCATCCAAACGTTCGATCGCGTTTTTCTGAATCAGTGCCGCATGGAAATGGCCGGGATTCAAGGTCATCAGCCGTACTTGCTCAGGATCACTCTGACCGGCATCCGGAGCCTGGCAACTGTTGATGTTCATCATAATGGAAAAAAGAAATATGAGAACGAAGGTTTTATTTATGTTCATAATAGAGGTAATCATTAATGACTTTTGGTAGAAAAAGACAAAACAAATTGAGACAGGAATCTTGCCATCACGCCGCGGACTTCCCGCTTTTACTGGAAATCGATCTCCATAAGAATCTCACTCCCAGGTAGATAAGACGAATCAGCAATGCCAGGAAATAGAGAAACAGGGTCAACAGGATAACTACATGAAACTGTGTAAGAAGTTCCGACCACTGTCCATCATAAACTATTATTGCATAGATATTTAAAAGAAATGACAGGACAAATGCAGCAAGCAGAACCATCAATTCCCTTTTTACGACTTTAGCTTTTATGACAATATCTTTCATCTGGAATAATTTGTTTTTCGGGTCGGATGGTACTCTGACTGGTCAAGGCTTTAGTTGCGTAAATTGAACGATAGAAGGCTTGCGGGGTTAAACGATCTTCTTCAGCTTATACTCCTGCGGGAGTGTCATTACTTTCCCCTTCCTGCTTGCCTGCTCAGCCAGAAGACTCCATGTGGAAGCATTGTAACCTTCATCCGTCAACTTGCGGGGAGCATTACCCTTGCGGACAAATTCAATGAATCCTTCCATAAAGAGCTGGGTCTCATTGAGTTCGTAATCAGCAGAAATATACTCTCCACCATATTTCACCGGTTCAGCAGGTACCCATGTAGCCCCGCCTATCGGAATGGTATCAAAAATACTTGACTCGATACTGTGGATCATTGTCCGGATTGCCGGTGGAGCCGGAGGGTTTTCCAGATACATTTTGTTTGCTTCCAATTGCATGGTGGCATTCTTGCCCAGCACCTGAAATCCCATGCCGTTATGCCTGTTACTATCCAGTACATCGTATGAAAAATGGATCCCTTCGGGATATGTAAACACAAGTGAGAAGTTGTCGTGCACCTCCCTCCCGTCTTTATTGTAGTTCAGGCTGCCACTGCCCATCACCGACAGAGGCTCGGCATCAAGAATCCAGTTGGCTATCTGAAAGTGATGTGAACCAAGTTCGGTTATCTTGCCGGCAGAGGTGTCCCAATACAGGCGCCAGTTTCGCTGCCGATCCAGTGCACTTCCACGGCCTCCCGGCACATCATAGAATATCCAGTCTGTATTTCGCATCCACCATCCGCGCAGCATGGTGATCTGACCCAGCGCGCCGCTGTTTATCATTTCCATCGCCTTCAGGTAAACCGGGCTGAACAGGCGCTGGTGGCCTACCAGCATGATTTTCCCCGAGTTGAGATAGGCATCATACATGGCCTTTGTATCTTCAAGGGTCCGGGCCATTGCCTTTTCCACAAAGACGTGAATACCCATATTCAGGGAATCGATGGTCATCTGCGCGTGCTCATGCAAAGGAGTAGCAATAATCACCGCATCCATCGGCACCTTTTCCAGCATCTCACGATAATCCAGAAATCCTTTTGCTTTGCCATCCGTGAGAGCTTCGGCGCGTTCTTTATGCTCCGGCCAGTTGTCACAAACTGCAACAATATCCACGTTCATGTGATCCTGGATACTCTTGATGTTCAGCAGCAGCGTGCGTCCGCGCGAACCGACTCCGATAAACCCAACCCTGACACGGTCGGATGGCGCCATACTTGTGCCTGTGGAATTGTTGAAAATCCCAAACCATGGCATTTTCGTTGCAAGCAACGTTGTGCCGGCCAAACTTGAGACAAGTTCCAGGAATCCCTTTCTGTTCATTTGCAATTAATTATTCATCCCGATTTACGAGTCATACTCTTCAAAAAACGAAATTTAACCGGTTAAGTCAAGAAATGATTGCGCCGGTTTTCAAGTTTTTTGGAAGTTCAAAAAAACCTGAAAAAACAGTATCTGACAGAACCATTTTCTGAGAAAGAGTAGAAATTTTCAGGAGGAGTTGGATTGTTTCAAATCGTGACACTACCGAAACCGTTTCGCGTCGACCCGGCTCCGTTTCACATCCACAAGAGGTAACTTTTCTCAATATAGACTTCCGAAAAAGCGGTTACCCCTACAAACTTCGTTCAAAAAAATAAGAATCCTGCCTGCAAGGTACCCTGCTGGCATCAGCATGAACACGGGTCCGGCCATGGAAAAAAAACATACCCGGTCGGTTTGGCGATCATTTCAAAAGCGGTGGCGGGATTTCCGGTCCGTTTCCCGGGACGTCAAAACCTTTTGTACTCACTGGCATGATATCCGTTTTGATGGCAGCGTACCGGTAACAGATGTACTTTCATGGCACATTCTGGCTCATATTGGCCAGATTCAACGCTTATTTCGCGATAAAATGTTGCAGGTACGTTTCGGCGTACCGTTCGCCCATCGTACGCAACGATTCCGAATTGAAATGGGTACTGTCACCCACATGGGCCAGGTCCGTGGTCGGCACAACGGCTGACCAGGGGTCGCTTGCGGTATAATCATGAATGATTTGGTTGATCCTGCCCCGGTTTTCAGCATTTTTGTCATGAAGTCCCAACTCACCCACCAGGATGGGAAGCTCGTTATCTCCGGCGAATTCCCGGAATTTCGAGAACAGCTCATTTATCCGTTTCTTATAGTGGGTAATACCCTCCTCGTTGGAATCGCTCTCCCCCTGATGCCATAACACAGCTTTTATTGTCCCGACAGATCCAGCCAGCTTGGTCATTTCCTGAAAATTGGTAAGCAACCTGACACCACGAAAATCATGGTCTTCGATCCACAAACTGATCGGGGTTCCCCCCACCGCCGTGGGTACGATCAGCACAGAAATACTGTCCGGCAAATGCTCTGTCATCACATTGCCGAAACGATGCCCAAGATCCAGACCCGTGCGCACCGGCTCGTAGAAATGAAGCGGCGACTTGGCAATGATAATTTCCTCCTCTTCGTTTATAGTCAGCACTCGCGGATTGGGTATGGTGTCCTGTGGCTCAACGAGTCCCCGTCCAGCCATATTCGATTGTCCGGCCAGGATGAAGACCCAGAGATTCTCTTTGGACGGAATCTCCTCCGGATATTCTACTACTCCCGGAAAATACCGTGTGCGATCCCCGGCGAAGGAAAGTAACAGCATCGGCAGAATGAGAAACAGTAACAGATATTTCATTATCAAGCTCCTTTTATTAATACTTGCTTATTTATCCGGTTCAAGCCGGTAGACTCTGAAGTTCGAATAGATGTGATGGCTCCTGACCATTCGGAAGCCGAACCAGCCTTCCGTGAATGCGGGAAAGCGTTCCAGGCAGTAAACCGCTTCCTCCTGACTCCCGTCAGGCATTTCCAACATCACTGTATCGCCCTCACGGATTTCGTAGAACACCTCACCATCCACGATATACTGAATGACATCATGGTAGGCAACCAGTTGAATGGTGTGCTCCACGTCAGGCCTGATGAGAAAGGCTTCCTGTTCGTCCCGGTGCGTCAGCGAGATATGTTCGACCGGCAAGCCATCTGCCGTCCTGGGGTATCTTCGAAGACGCGTGGTAGTGTTGTCTCTGCCTCCCATGCTGGCATAGTAGCCCTGCTGCCTGTGATACGTCGGGAAGGCCCCGGTGTAAACCCTGTCATCAAAAATATCCCATGGCGTTTCCGGATCGGATGCATGCCAGAAGGTGTTGACGTCCCTCGGAACAACCCATGGAGCCTGCATACGCAACGTTGATGCCTTGACCTTGTAGGTGATAGCGACCGGACCGGATATTTTGTGCTGAAACCAGACGGTGGCACCCCTTCCGGGCATATAGATATCCAGCTTGCCGTCCCTGTTGTGTATTTCGGGATCCGAATCGTGATTGGACGGTTGGATTTGAAACCTCCAGTGATTCAGATGTTCGAAATCATCCCGGTAGAGAAGTTCACCCACCCGGAACAATCCCTCTCCGTATCCGGTGATAACGGGCAGTCCGGCATCGGTGACATTCTCCATGGCAAGTGACGTGGCGGGACTAGCTGCGCAAACAAAAAGGATTGCGGCTATGATACCGGATACGCAATTACCGGTGCGGTACTCCCTGAAAGTGAACTTTTTGGAGCATTGATTCTTTCGGAACAAATTGCTGGATACGATCCTCATTTTCAGGAAGTGGTTTTAGTTTCTGGATTTTTGGTTTACTGGTTTTTTCTCATTCAAACTGTGCCCCGGGTGGGAGTCATGGTTCCGGAACCACTACTAACTTTCCAAATATTGATATGTTTTTATTGGATGAGTCCACGAACATGGCCATTTCGTCACTAAGAAATTCGGAATCCATCGTCAAAAAAAACTTATCCTGATCCGGAATCCCAAAATTCAAAACGGGCTGAGCGATCAGATCTGCCGACAAAAATTTTGTCAATAACAGTAACGCGCAAAGAGACCACAATTTGGATATAATTTTCATACAATCAGCTTCAGTGTCTTAATTGAGAGTGATCCACTGTGAGACGTTCGCGGATAAAACCGTCGATATCTACTATCTCATAGGTTACTTGTGGAGTATCCGCTTCGGTGTCGAAGGTAAGCAGGCCGAATGAATTGGTCTCGTTAAACCCGAACAATGCCCCGTCAATGAGTGGATGCGTATGCTGGTTGGTAAAGTGCGCCGATCCAAATTCATAAAGGTCGTAACCCTCGTTACGATCAATCAGCCAGGCATCCGACCGGTGGCGGTCACTCGACAGCAGAACCACACCATCGATCTGGTGTTCATTGATCCATGAGAATATCTCTTCCCGTTCTTCCTGATAGCCATACCAGCCGTCCAGATTTCGTATCCCTTCGCCTTTGGCATAATCATTCCAGGGAACCGGTGAAATAAGCACCTTGAAGGTGGCTTCGGAGCCTGTCAGGGTTTCCCGCAGCCACTCTTTCTGATGCGGTCCAAGCATGGTGGCATTTTCAATCCTTTCGCCATCGCCCCATCGCCCGGCATGTTCCCTGTAATAACGGCCATCCAGGAATATGAAATGGACATCGGCCAGCTGGAAATCAAACCAGCCGCCGGGACGATCACCGCTGGCGTATTCCGGATTCACCCAGTTCTGCCGGAAGATATCCCAGACCATCGGTTTCCAATATGGGATGTCAATTTCCGGTCCACCTTCGCTGTCATCCATTGCGAAGTCATGATCATCCCAGATGGCATAGATCGGTATGGAACCTGTCATGCGGCGGAATTCCGGCCGGGACTGACGCTGGTAATACATTAGCTGCTGCTGGTCAGGACTTTCCGGATCGTCAATGTACACATTATCGCCAAGTGTAAATACGGCCAGGGGTTCAAACTTGCGCACGGTATCCCACATGCGCTCATTGAAAGGCACATAACCGGCACATCCACCAAAAACCAACTGGAAACGGCTCCCTTTGCCAGGTTCGGGGTAGGTGAGAAACGTCTGGTGTGCCGCACGGATTTCATGCTTTGCGGACCCGAGCAGTACCGAGTAATAGTACCGGGTATCCGGTTCAAGTCCATGGATGGTGATTTCTGCTGTGTAGTCCCATGAGGCCCTTGTCATCAACGCCTCGGTGATTTCCGGGTCAGTCATATCGGAGCTGCGACTCACGGCAATCCTTACCGGCTGCTCGGAAACAGTGCGAACCCAGACTTTGACGCTCTTGTGGGTCATATCGCCCAGCATCGGCCCGTGAACCAGGTCCATCTGTCCCACCTCCCAAAGGGCCACAAAATCCCGGTGGTTGTGCAGTGGTTCAAACAGCCGGCGGGGTCCGGCCAGAAAACGTTGCGGGGGCAGCTCCGCCCGATGGATGGCTTCTTTCATGCTGGCCGCCGCCTCATCCAGTTTGCCAAGCTGTGCCAGTGCCATTGCCCGCATAAACAACATTTCCTCATCCAAAAGGCGCGGATAATGCTTCATGTAACGGTTGGCATATTCTACGGCTTCCTCTACCCGGTCTGTCTGAATAAGGCGCAGGGCGTACTGGGCTATCCGCTTGACCCGGTCGGGTCTGGGTTCACTTCTCATATAATCTCTGGAAACCGATGGATGAGAAGCTCCTTCAAGGGGATAGTCGGGAAATGGATATCCATAAGGAAAGTCGTATGGGGAAACCGGCACCGGGGTTTGTGCCGAGCTGACGGACAATCCGGAAAACAACATGGCTGCAGAGATGCCCACGGCAAATAGAATTGATGTAAATATTTTCATGACTTTTTTTGGATATCTGGTGCGAGCGCTGCAGAACACTGCAATCCCTCAGCGCAGATCAAGAGATTTAGTAGATTGGCGGGTAAGTATCCTCCGTCCACTTCATGACAAGGTAGGTGGCTGTCCTTCTGGAATATTGAAAAGAACCCCTGATAACGCGCTCCTCGTCATAAGCGATGCGCTGCAATTTGGCAAGCAGCTCATCGTGATATTTTGCCGGGACATCAAGGGATGCCAGGGCATTGACGGCATAGAGCAGTTCATTTTCCAACTCCGAGTCCAGTACATTGGAAAGGGCTGCAATGGCCAGATCCATATCGCCCAGGCGTCCCAGCGCCTCGGCGGCCATAACCTGCACGCTTGCAAACTCGTCATCAAGCAGAGTGATCAACCGAGGCTTAGCAGCCATGGCATCATACCCGAGGACGAGACAACCCAAAGCACCCCAGAAACGCGCCGGAGCGTAGTCTTCCTGCATGGCCCAAATTAGCATGGGCAGGTGTTCCGGATTTCGGCTGGTGGCTTTTTCAGCCAGATCAACCAGGTAATCCAGCGGATACGCATCGGTGCGAATATATTCATAGAGGGTCATGCCACCTGTCAGGGCTTGGTGCATATCATCCGGGATAAACCCGGCATCCCGGTAGCTCAGCATGTACCGTCTGGTTGCTTCGCGCAATTCGCCGAGTTTATTCGCATAGGCGGGATTTCCCGCCAGATTGCGCACCTCCCAGGGGTCGGATGCCGTGTGGTAAAGCTCCTCCGGCGGCTGAGGCACCCAGAATACGGACTGCTTTGGTGTCGCTTCCCCGCTTGCCCAAACCCGATACCACTCCTGCATGGCCTGCATCCGGAACGGGAAGTGGATGTATTGGCCGTTCGGACGGTGCGGCATGAAATTCCGGATATATCGGTACTCACCGTCAAAAACCCCGCGCTGCATGTCATATTGCTGGACCATCCGGTCCCGGTAGAGGAACACGGGATCCTTCCCCGATTCGAAATGTTTCCCCGATTCGGGATCTTTCCCCGGCTCTGAATACTTTCCCGATTCGGGATCTTTCGCTTGCGGCCCGAGAAATGCACGTCCCTGGTATTGCTCCGGAATGGGTTCGCCGATCAGGCTGAGCAATGTTGGCGGAAAGTCTGCAAATCCGACGAGCTCATCACTCCATGACCCGGGTTCCAACGGCGCCAGATGCTGCCACCTTTCCGGAAAGTACACCACGAGCGGAACCGCGGTGCCGGTATGATAGAGGAAACGCTTGCTTCTTGGCAGAACACCGCCATGGTCGCCATAATAGAAGATGATCGTGTTTTCAGCCAGTCCGAGTTCTTCCAGTTCCGCCAGCTTGCCGCCGACCCAGGAGTCCATATCCCTGTTTCGGTCAAAATAATGAGCCCAGCTGCGGCGCATGACGGGCGTATCCGGGTGGTAAGGCGGGAGCGGCACAATAGCCGGATCGGTTACCGGCTCACTGGACATGACATCCAGGAACATACCTGATTCGTGTGTATCGTGGTTATTGAAAACAGCAAAGAACGGCTGGCCTTCCGCCCGGTTTTTATAGTGCGCATCGTCGCTGGACTCATCCCAGAACCGTCCGTGGGGCGTCGGGAGGTTATAGTCCGTTTTGGAATTGTTTGCAGTGTAATAACCGGCTTTACGGAGTAGGGTGGGGTAAAAAAGATCTTCGATCTCCGGTGGTTGGGCTATGCGGCTGCGCATCTGATGCATCCCGGTGGACGGGGAGTGTATCCCTGAAAGAAGCGTGGACCGGGCAACCGCACATACCGGGGAATGGGAAAAAGCATGCCGGAACACGATGCCCCCGGATGCCAGACGGTCGATGTGCGGCGTATGGGCAGCCGGGTTCCCGTACACACCGATGGTTTCGGGGCTGTTATCTTCACTGACAAGCCAGAGAATGTTGGGGCGGTCCTGGTTCCGGTCCGGATCCCGGCCGCTGTTTTCGGGCAGTACCGCAAGGCGCGTGCATCCGCTGAACATGGTGTCAGCAAAAAACAGCACGGCAAAAAGCATGAGGCCAGCCCGAAGTTTGATGTGATCGGCCCTGCCCCTTTCGGGCAGGCAACTTTGTGTATTGATCGGGTTCCTCATAATAGCAGTAGTTCTTTTTTCCCATATTTCCGGCAGATTTGCCGACAGTGTCCTTCTGCCAAAATAACATCTGTATTATCAAAATTATCGGCTGAGCCAGGGGAGCACATTGAAATGATCTGAAAGTTCTTCTATCACTGTTGGATGCTCATCGGGATTCATTCTCAGCCCTTCAGGATTTTCCCGGAAATCAAAAAGTTCATAACCCAGGATTTCCTCATCATCACGATGCATGATCAGGCGCCAGTCATTGACCCGTACCGATGTCTGGCCTCTACTGAAAAAGGCAAATGCAGGCTTGGTGGATGGGACAAGCGGGTCTTCCAGTTGCGGCCGGAGGCTGTTTCCGTGCAGTCCGGCGGGTGTTGAAATGCCGGCAAGATCGGTCAGTGTCGGGTATATATCAATCGCTTCAACTATCGCATCTGATACTTCACCCGGCCGATCCATACCCGGGTAACGGATTATCAAGGGCGATTTCAAGGCAATCTCATACAGCGAGTGTTTGCCCCAGATCCCCTGGTGTCCAAGTGCAAAACCATGATCACTCCAAATGACCACTATCGTATTTTCATCAAGACCCAACCGTACAAAAGCATCGAGAACCTTTCCAACCTGTGCGTCAACATAGGTTGTAGCTGCCGCGTAGGCCAGACGCAGCTGACGCGCGTATGCTTCATCCGTCTGAGGATTTCCGGGATGCTGGCCGTAGTTATTCATCATCTCGCCACTCGCATGCCAGCTCGACGGAGCCGGGTGGCGGACCGTATCCTCCGGAACGGGAATGTCATGGGGATCATACATGTCGAAATACTTTTTCGGCGCCGCGAAAGGCAGGTGCGGCTTGAAAAAACCCACACCGAAAAACCAGGGCTCATTCGCATCCATCAGCTCCTCAAGCACCCGAATGGCGTCATCAGCCACCCAACCATCCGGATATGAGGTATCCGGGCCGTCATATGCTTCCCAGGTTGGGGATACGCCCCTGTCACGCGGCACACCGTTAGCGTACCCGTGCATCATGTCCTCCGGCGTTTCCCAGGGCGCATTTTCGGGCACCCAGACCCGATCCCATGCTCCCGGAAGTTCCTCGGGGGCTTCCGCCCAGCCGTCACCGGCCATGCCACCGGGATAATGGGTGATTTTACCCAGCGAGAGCGTCCTGTAGCCATGATCCCTGAACCATCTGGGAAGGCTCTCGTTGCCCCACTCCTCGTGTGTATTCAAAATCGCTCTGTTAGGCAGGAACCTCTCATCGGTCGGTCGCTTTCCCCTGAGCAGGGCAGCTCTGGCCGGTCCGCATGATGGCACCTGAATGTAGTGTCGGCTGAAGAGCCGGGCATGTTCCGCGAAATGATCCAGATGCGGCGTATGGACATAATCCACTCCCAGAGCGCCCAGATCATTATTCAAGTCGTCAATGGAGATGAACAGGATGTTGGGCCTTGGTTCTTCAGCAACTGCTTTCTCTTTGCAACTGAATAGCAAAAAAGCCAGCAGAAGAGATAATAACGGAGTGAGATTCCAGCCTTTTTTCATCAGATAACCCATATCTTAAAGTAAGCGGTTAAGTATTATAGAAAAATATCCAAATAAATTAAATAGGCTTACATTGTAAATATGCCGGCGCCCGGAATGAACCGAATGATTCCATAGCCATGGGCTGCAGCACTGTCCAGACAGGCCGGATCACGCTGCTCTGATCAGCGTTCCTGATGCATTCACATGATTTGTGGCAACTGAAACAGCTCGGAAAAATGAAGATCAACCGTTTCCTTCCCGGCATGCGGGCAGATTCTTGCTGCCCCATTTTTTACCCGAGTTCCTCTTACTCCAAATTCTTGAATATCAAGGGTACATTTTATGAACAAAAAAACAATCACTCCGTTGGTGGGATTGACATCCATACTTTGCATGAACTTCCAGACGGGATCGCTGCCTCAGGGTGGTACGGAGTCTGAGGGGGAAATAAATGCGCCCAATATCCTGATCCTGTGGGTCGACGATCTCGTGCCGGCATTGAATACCTATGGCATGGATTACGCCATCAGTCCGAATATTGACAAGCTGGCTTCCCGTTCCGCTGTTTTTCAAAGGGCCTATGCCTCCGTTCCGGTGTGCGGTGCATCCCGGGCATCCCTGCTTACCGGCCTGCATCCGACTCCGGACCGCTTCACTTCTTTTAATAGCAGAGCGGACAGAGAGGCTCCGGGGATTGTGTCCGTTCCGGAGATGTTCAAGGATAATGGATACGAAACGATCTCTATCGGTAAAGTTTTTCACGACAGGGATGATCATGGAACAGCAGCCTGGAGCAATCTCGATCCTTTGGATCGCTATGATTATCAATTTGTGTGGCTCGATCCGGAGTCTGAACAATGGCCCGGACCCAGGGGGCGTGGGCCATTCTACGAAAAGCCGGATGTCAGCGATTGGGACTATTTTGACGGCATGATCACGCAGCGTGCTATTGCCGAGTTGGATCGCCTCGAGGGATCCGACGCACCTTTTTTTCTGGCGCTCGGCTATTTTAACCCTCACCTGCCTTTTTATGCGCCGCGCAGGTATTGGGATCTTTATGACAGGGATGAGATCCCGCTTGCAGAATTTCGACAAAGGCCAGAGGGCGCACCAGGGAGTCTTGGCGGAAGTGGAGAGATACGCGCCTATGGAGACAGAGACGTGGAATACAACTCGGAGGAGTTTCATCGGATCGCCAAACACGGCTACCTTGCCTGTGTCAGCTACGTTGATGCATTAATCGGACATGTTATGGAGGCATTGGAGCGCAATGGATTTGCCGACAATACGATCATTTTGCTGATGGGCGACCACGGGTTTCACCTTGGCGAGCACAACTTTTGGGGCAAGCACACGCTGCTTCACGGAGCCTTGCATACGCCGTTGATGATCACCCGCCCCGGTCAGCAACCCATGGATATATACACGCCGGTTTCATTGGTGGATGTCGCACCTACGCTACTTGATCTCGCTTCTCTTGAAAAACCCGATTATTTCCATGGCCATTCTCTGTTGGAATCCCTTGATGGAAAGTTGGATCAACTGGAGGGGATTACCTACAGCCGCTGGCAAAGCGGGGATGCGGTTGTGAACAGTCGCTGGATTTATGCCGAATACGACAATGGGGAGGCCATGCTGCTGGATATGGAAAATGACCCGCTGGCGACTCGAAATGCCGTCAACGACAGTGATAATGCCGATGCCGTCAACTTGCTGAAGGAGCGTTTGCACCAATTCCGCACACAAGCCAGGGTATTACCCTGACGCAATGCAATGTCCTGTCGTCTGATGATGTGATGATGTGATGATGTGATGATGAAAATAATGGCAATGACAACGAATTCGTAACCGGGATTGAGGTAGCGAGTATCGAACGGTCAACATCGGTGACCAATCGGTGACCAGGATGGATAGCGGAGAATCTGCAAGTCACGCGCTATCGGGACGGGTCGGCTATCGCAACCGGACTGAGCAGTACGCAGTGGAATCACACCATCGACGGGACGTCTGTTCAGATGCACGTGATGCATGAAACAAGTGATGCATGAAACACGTGATGCATAAAAAGAGATCCGCTCCAGCGATTTTATTTTAGATCTCTCACACCCCGGAACCCGATATGAAATGCCCATAACAGAACCAGGTTTGGGT
>RECX01000129.1 GCA_007693825.1 Balneolaceae bacterium | reverse complement strand
TCAGGCTCTCGAAACCGGTGCGGTAGAGCACGCCGAAATCAAAGCCGATGGTTTCAGCCATGTAGTCACTGCGGACGAGTGACCCGTCGGGAGCAAGGGCGCTTGTACCGGCGCCAAGATCCATGCGGATGTATTTAAGGTTGCCACCCACCGAGAACCGCCCGGTCAGGGCACGGGAGTAGGTCAGGCCGGCCGTGTAGGCATGGGGCCGGAAGGTACCGAGGCGGTAGTACCCCTTTTGACCATCGGAAAGAATGGTTTCGTCGATGTCCCCGTAATCCGCCATGACGAAATTGAGACCGAATACACCGTACCGGCCGTCGCCCGGACGGTAGGCAATGGCGGCCATGTTGTAATCAATGCCGTCGATCCCGTTGACCATGCCAAACGACATGTCAATGTTCTGAGGGAGCCGGGAAAGCGCTGCCGGATTGTACAACATCGCATAGGCGGCATTGGACTCCACGGAAGTCATGGCAGTACCCATTCCGGTTGCCCTGGCATTGGTCGATACGCTCAGGAACTTCATGGTCGACTGGGCGCGCTTCGAACGCTCCTGGGCAAACGCGTCTGCCGTCAGCAGGAATATGCCGAGCAGCAGCATTGTTGATGTTATGAATAATTGCTTTTGTTTCACGATCAAACCTTTGATTTAGAAAATGAGTAAGACCTTGTTACATGACGACGACCAGCTTGCGGGTAACCCGCTCGCCGGTGTCCAGATTGTCAAATACAACTATGTAAATACCGCTTGCAACGAGCTGCCGGGACTTGGTGCGCAGATCCCAGAATGCGTCACCGCTTCCGTCACGGTGCTCAATTCTCTGCACAAGCTCTCCCAACTCGGTGTAAATGCGGATATCGGCACGGCCCGGAACATCGAAAAACGCCACTTCGTCACGGGTTGTGAACCGCAGGTTATCGTCCGTGGTCCGGACATACGGGTTTGGCGCAATCGCAATCTGCCCCATCGCCTCACCGGCCTGACGCTGCAGCCTCGCAGGGTCATAGGTCTGCGTATAATAAAAGCTGCTTCTCATGCGGCCGGCAGGTATCATAAGGTCCGGATTTGCAGGGCGCTCCGGTCCGACAGCACGAATGTGGTAATAGTAGTCCCTCCCACGGATGGCCGTCTGGTCTACAAAAGATCGCTCTGTGGGGGGCGTCGTGTGGATCAGGTGCGCCGTGCTGTCAAATCGCTGTTGCGCACGGTAAATTTCGAAGGCATCCACCTGTGCGATATCCCCGTCATATTCCCAGTCAAGGAAGATGCCGTCGCCGCCGGAACTGACTTCAAAGAAGCTTGGGGGATCTGGTGGATGCGGAAACTCCTGGCCGTCAATAATGGTGCGCTGGAAATTCAAAATGGCCCGCTCGAAGGTATGGAGCAGGGAATCACGGCCGGTCAGCACCCATTCGTTTTTATTGCGGTCGTTCATGACGCCTTCTGAACCGTCACGCAGCACATGCTGGGCATCGGCCGTGCGGTCCTCAACGAAAGCTTTGTACGCTTCGCCGATGGAACGCGCCATCTCGATGCTCAGGCCGGAAACGCCTTCCACCCAGACTATGCGGATGGATTCGCCGGGTGCCAGTGTGTAGGGTCCGTACGCCTTCATGGCGGACATACCCCCGGATGTTCCCATACGCGGGTCACGGGTCTGGTTGGCAAAATCCATGAAATCGCTTGCGGAATGTACATCGTAGGCATGACGGTCCATGATTCCACGGGACATCAGGCTGTATTCGCGCTGCATCCTGACCCTGTTGAAGGGATCATTCCCGGATTTGAGATCGTCATCGGAATTGATATGCCCCCAGGTGCGGGGCTGCTGCATGTCATTGCTTTCGTTGGTGGCTGACATGTCTGCATGGATGGTGGCATGACCGACGAAATGGTGGGCGAGCAGGTGGCCCAACGTGTCGGAAAGTGCCATGTAACCAAGAGAGCTGCTTGGCTGGATCTGCGGGGCGCCAATGTTATTATAGTTAAATTCCCGGTTGGGCTCATACCCGTGCCAGGCATAGGCGGCACGCATGGGGGGGCCGCCATCGGAGAAGGATTCGCCCACCGACTGCCCTCGCAGTCCGTCACCCCACCGGTCGTTCATGGTGTTTCGTCCCCACCCGGTGTGGTTGGCAACCATATATCGGGATTTGAGGATCGGTGCATAGCGGAACTGGAAGTAGAAATACAGATCCGTCAGCGTCTGCTCCGGAATGCCGCGATATTCACCTGTTTCATTGGTGAATGTATAATCAAATATGTGATAGTTGTCGTGTTTATCATGGCTGAACTGGTGGATTTCCCTTGTAAATGTCAGTCCAAGCGCTGTCTCGACCGTATTCCGGATCATTCGGTCAGATGGCAGGTTCGGATCGACTTCATCCGGTTCCGATCCCCCATCGGGTATGGCAGTATCCACGCCGTCCACGAATACATCGGGTGCCGGAAGTCGCGAGTAAAGGGTTAGTTCGCGCGGGAAGAAATAGTCGGCTCCGAGGACACGCGGTCCGGTGTGGATGACCTTGTAGTCGAACGGTGCGTTCACACCATCGTTGAAGCTGCGGGCGCCGATCCAGAAGGCCTTGGTGGCCTGGGCATCCTGAAATTCCAGTATGGCCGGCCAGCGCAGGCCATACTGCTGCCGTCTAACCAGCCCGTGTTCCCGCTCATTGCCGATGGCGGAGAACCAGTTGTGCAACGATCCGGCATCCAGCCATTTCGCTTCCTGGGCCGATACTGTCCCGCTGAAGGTCCAGACAAGAACCACACAGAAGAACAGTGCTATTTTACTCAAGGTGAAGAAATAATTTCTCATAGATACGTACTTTGATTACGTCAATGTGCTTTTGTTACTTGGTGTGATCAGAACCGCACCCGGATGCCCCAGTAAATATTGCGGGGATTCAGGAAGGTGAAGAAGGTATGATTCGGCATTTCGATGTAGGCCTTGTCGTCAAGAACCTGCTGGACAAATTCCTCGTCCGCCGGCAGGAACACCCCGTTGCGGAACTGGAAGTATTCGCGCGTACGGGTGTCGTAGTAGAGTGCGCGTTCTATGGGCCGCTCCACGTCATTCAGACTGGCAACGGGTTCGATCGGCACAAAATCGACACCGGAGCGCCGGAAGTCGCCCGGACGGTCGCTGCCGGGAACGGCGGCATAGCTCAGCTCATCCAGCACACTTTCGGGCAGATGGAGTGAGCGCATATACCGGTTGTAGTCTTCGCCGTCGGAGAATCCGTAACTCGATGACATTCGCCGGGTGTTGAGCACATTATCCATGTCCATGAAGAACTGGATACGGGTTCCGGCAACTTCAAACTCACGGCTGATGCGGAGCTCCACGTTGTAGAAGTCCCGCCACTGAACGTTGTTCACGATACCTGCCGGTGCGGCACCGCCGCCCGCCCAGGTGAAGTGATGGCCAGCCCGCCAGCTTCCCAGCAGGTTGATACGCCAGCGTTCGAGCGGCCGCATGGCGCCCCAGTCGGGACCAAAACCGGCCGGCGTGAAGAAGTCCAGGCTGGCACGTGCATAGGGTCGCGCCACGGGACGAAGCTGGTCGGCGTGATCCCGTCCAGTTGTACGCTCATAGGATCGCTGTGTTGCCGGACTTTCATAGCGTCGGAAAAAGTCAAACCGTCCGGTGGACGTCACCGTGTAGGTGTAGTTCACAAATCCACGGAAGTACCGTCCGCCGCGGCGTTCGAGCGTAGCTTCAATACCCCTGTGGTCACGATACCTGTTAGGCTCGGTGATCGTGTATTGCACCGCCTGGTCGGCGCTGGTATAGGTAACCAGTTCGGAGTGGTTCGTGATGTCGGAGTAGAAACCGGCCACCCTCAGCAGATAATTCTCCAGGATATTGTGCTCATAACCCAGCTCGTACGATACCGTCTGCGGGAGCGGCAAATTGGGATTGGCAATGCGTTCAACCCGGTCCTGCTGCAGTCCCTGCCGGACCAGGTAGAGGTTTTCCGGCGTAGGCATGGAACGGAAGTGTCCGTAGTTGAAGAACAGCTTGCTTTCCACGGTAATCGGGAAGGAAATCCCGATACGCGGACTCAGGAAGACATGGTGGTCGGTGTCGCGCTGCTCGAGAAGATCATCAAGCTGGTCAAAGTTGCCCGATCCGAGAGCCGGATTGAAAGGATCGAATTCGTACCAGGTGGTATTGGCATAGGAGTAATCCAGACGCAGGCCAACGTTCGCCACCATACCTTCAAAGTCGAGCCGCGCCTGGGCATAGGCACCACCGCGAAGCGGCTTCTGGTCCCATTTTGAAACGATATTCTGGCTTGGCAGGTACTCGTCCAGCCGGGAATAATTCACCTGGCTGTGTGTGCGGACAAACTCAAGACCGGATTTCACCTGCAAGTACCGGTTGATCTGGCTTGTGATGTCAAAGTCGGCGGTGAAGTAGCTTACGCTGCTGCTGTCACGCGAGTTGCTCATGCCCACGCCCATCCGCATGGAGTCGCCGATACCGTCGGAAGGCAGCGGCATGAAACCGAACGGAGCTTCATTGGCCACAAAGTTGTTTCCGAAAACCCGGCTTTCTCCGTTTCCGGGC
>RECX01000055.1 GCA_007693825.1 Balneolaceae bacterium | reverse complement strand
TGATGGCCCAGTGCCGCTTTGGTGAGCACGCCCATGTCATCCTGTCCGCCGGGCTTTTCCCAGACGATCCAGGCATAGGCATTGGCATGCAGTCCGCCCAGGGCGTAGCTCATGCTTTTGTGGTCCACATCGCCGTTGGCATGCCGGAATGTTCCGTTCCCGAAGTGCTCATTCATCAGATAGCGGCCGGGGGTGACCAGGTAGTTGGTGGGCTCCCGGTTCAGGCGGTTGAACAGCAATTCATCGTCTTCGAAACGGCCGCTGCGATGGTGGATGTGGTAGGCGTAGACCAGGTGCGGGTAGAGGGACAGGTCCAAATCGGCCGGATCGGAAGTTGCTCCGGTCTGCTTGTCGATCCAGCCGAAAACCTTTCCGCCGTCATTGAAATGCCGGTCGATAGCGCCTACCATGTCGAGCCACTGCTCGGCGCGTTCCCGCATTTTTTCCGGATACAGGTCGGGACGGTAGTTCTCGTGCCCGTATTCGGATTGGCGGGAGACCGTTGCCACGATGGATACGGCATGTAGCAGGTTGCTGTAGTCTTTCAGGTGAAACCGGTTGTTTTTGTATACGGCATCCCCGTCCTGATCAATGGCATGGGGAACCATCAGCTCCGGCACGTCGGCTGAGGGATCGGCTTCAGGCTGCCGGTCGGTTTCCGGGGAGCAGGATGCGGCAAGGAGTGTTGCAAACCCTGCCATGAGCAGACAGGCGGCGAGGCCTTTCAGGAGATCCATAACCGATTGCCGTTAAGGTGTGAGGAGTTTCAATAAGTGGTCGCGGTTCAGTTGCTTCAGAACGTAAAGCCGGCCACAAGGGAGATGACCCGGTTTTTGGAGCCTTCGTCTTCAAAAATGTCAGAGAGACCAAGAGAGTAGCGGCCCTGGACGCTGATGGTAGTGACCATCAGGTTGAAGTCGGCTCCGAGTCCAAGTATCAGTCCGAAATCCATGGATTCCACATCGTCGCTGATGTCAACGGTTTCGGTTTCTCCCATAAAGGACACTTCCTGTTCGGCATTGAGTATGAATGCGGCGTAGGGTCCGGCGAGCAAATGGGGGCTGAAGGGACCGGGAGGGCCGAAATTCACTTTTGCGAGCACTGGAATTTTCAGATAGTCCAGCTTTGTGGTTCCATCCAAGGTCATGGTCATCCCCTCTATCGTCTCGCTAAAGCTGACAGTGGTTCCCTGCTGTGAGTAGTACAATCCGGTCTCCACTCCCACCGGGAACATGGGAATGCCGATGTCCAGTACCGCACCGATCGTGAAGCCGGTCCGCGTGTCATTATCGTCGAAGTCGTCGAAACTGACATTGGCGATATTCACACCGCCCTTGATTCCAAAACTGATGGGCAGCTGCGCCTGGGAGGTGCCCGGGAGTCCGGCGAAAAAGAGAAGGCCGGCAAAAACAAAGGATAGAGTAATCTTTTTCATGTGTTTAAATCAATTTTTAGGATTCATAAGGTCACATAGAATGTCCATGACGATTATAATCATGCTTTTGTGTGACAGGGAGCCGTCATGGCCATTTCATAGTCTGAGACTTTTTGGGTGGGGGATGACGGCATCCCTTTTAGCTTGCGTCATCTCAATTATCATTAGCAGCATGGCGTCGCAATCTGCCATCACTCAGGATACATCATTACCACAATTATGGCAAGAGGGTAACTGAACCGGGCCTCAGAACGATTCTGCCAGCAGAGGTGTATTGGATAGCAGGAATGCAAAATTTTTCTTTATCGCCCTTATCTCGCTAATCAGCGGGAATCTCCAGAAGAAGCTAAACAAAAGCAGAGAAGATATTGCCGGCGAGATGAGAAAATGGACGGAGGAATGACGGCCTGATCAGTGCAAGGAAGCCCGTTTATCCTGATGAGCAATCATGTGTATGCTCTGACTACAGGTACCTGTTGTGCCGGGCAATATATCAACCGCGTGTTATTACCGCCAGGATGCATCTTTTCAGCCAATCCATGGAATCCGCGGGCAGCCCGGCGCCGATTTTACGGGTTTGATGGTCGGTGACCAGCAAGACCGCCATCTGTTTGGTACCCTCGCTTACCGGGCCGATCCTGACTCCCTCAATCTCACTTGTATTGAGAAGGCTTCCCCCGGTTTCGCCCCAGGGGGTTTCCTGGAGAATCCGGACCTGTTCGCGACCAATGAGCAGTACATTGCGGGAGATCGTGTTCCAGACCAGGCCACCCATGATAATGATCAACAGGATGATCCCAATAACCCCGAAAGCGACAGGGGCGTCGTCAATCCCGAACCCGATGAAGATGAACACCCCCGCGAATGCCATGATGAACAGGGAGCCGATCAGAGAGTTTTTTGTTTTTGGAAGAGCCACGCGCAGCTGGTCGCCATCCACTCGCAGGTCGAACCCCGGCGGCGGCGGTTTGCGCGGATCGAAATCCACCGCCAGTTTTCCCTCCCGGGCCAGGTCACGCACCGATTTGTCGAGGTCCTCCACGGCACGGGACACCATCTTGCCCTTGCCAACTTCCAGGGCTGGTTTGTTCAGCTGGCGGCAGTAGTCCTCCCAGGTCTTTCGGAATCCGTCGGAAGAGCGGGATTCGTAGAGGGTGACACGCTTTTTCTTGTCCTCGTGGTGCAGTTCCACGATGTGCAGGGTGTAGGAGGAGCTGTTTTTGCCCCCGGAGCGGCGCTCGGTGCGCTGGAGGACGCCGGGGTACCGCTGCAGCGGTTCGGTCCAGTATTTATAGCCGAAAATGGATTGCGATTCCCGGGTGACATTGGCCGCGTCGATCCGGATGGTCTCCCGGAAGGTCAGGTTGTACAGTCCGAACAACAGGATGCCGATCCCGATGACCGGGAATATCAGGATAAAGAGCATGGCGGGATCGTATTCGCTGCTGGTGATCATGCCGAAGAAAATAAGCCCCGGGATGCCGCCCCAGATAAGGGCGAAGATCACGAGGAAAAAACCCATACCACGGCTGCCGCGACCCTGATAGACGGCCGGCAGCGAGGTCAGGTCGATCTTGCGATTGACCACTGACGGGACGATTCCCGATAAATCAATTTTCATGGTTTCCCTCCCAATTCATGAGAATTTCCGATACAATTGAACATCACTCATACTCATGGCTCCCCACTGAATTCGTGGTCAATGATCGCATTAGTGAGGACCCTCAAATTGTTGATTACTCCTAAAATCAGCACCGACCCTCCAAATCCGTAAACACTCTCCGCACAGAGGTGTGTTCACTTGAAGCTTGTCCATCTTGCTGATTTGCGGGAAGATAACGATACTTTCGCAAAATTTGCCGGATAAAATTTGCCGTAAGCCGGCTGCCTCCGCACAGGCCATCGTCACGAAAACGGTACGTTATCGGCCAGGCAACCGGCCAGTCTGCCGTAGACAGCCGCCAGCTCCGGCCGGCCCGGATCCCGGTCGAGTGCCCTACGGATGCGGGCAGAGAGGTTGCCCTTTTCCAGAAACAACTGCAGATACGCCGCTTCAGCTTCATCGAGCCCTGATGTGCGCTCGATTATGGCTTCCCAGACCTGGAGGGAGCTGTTTTTGTTCTTGTGGATTCCGAAGAGCGCCAGAAATCCGGGATCATCGATAATCTGCCGGCTGCCCTGACGCACACCCTCCTGGAAAATGGTGTAAAGCGGTCCGGTCTGCCACTGCTTCTGGGTGGTGTAGCGCACATGCCGCTCATCCACCAGTTCCCGGATCGCCTGCACGATCACCTTGAGCAGGGCGATGTCCGCCATGGGACACTCCTGCACATCCAGCACCCTGATTTCAATGGCCCCGCGCTGGAAACGGGCAATGGCGCCGCGTGAGTTGAGCCACTCATCCTGCAGAACACAGTCGGGATCAAACGGGGCGATGTCCGCGTAATTCCGGGCCAGGATTCTGTGGCGGTATTCCTTCTCGGTGAAAACCGGTTCCGGAATCACCTTGCCGGCAATGGACGGGATGCGTTTCTGGTTGTTCTGATACGCCCGGAGCCGGTTGTCGGCCCAGCCGGTGATGCGCCCGTCCATGACCGGGGAGGATGCGGCCAGTGCCGGGAGCAGCGGCAGCACCAGGCGAACGGCGGCGTGCAGGCGGCCGAACTCACGGTCGCTGCCGAAGGGCAGGTTGAGATGGGTGCTCTGCAGATTGGCCCAGCCGTGTCCGCGGCAGTCAAAAATGCGGTTGTACATCTCGTAGATCAGATTGTGCTCGTGCGGCCAGAGGCGCAGCTCGGTATGGGGGTCCATCCAGGGGTGCATGGCGCCTGGCATAAGCTGTGCGCCGCGGGCTGCAAGAAGCGCGTTGGCCTCCATGATGTTTTCATGGAAAAAGGCCGCAAGTCCGTTCAGGGCGGGTGCCGGGCCGTTGGTCTTGAGTTCGAAAACATGCAGGGCCAGTTCGTTGCTCCAGGAAATGGCCCCGTTCTCCCATTCGTCCCGGTAGGCGCCGCACTTGTCGTGCATGAGTTTGTCGGTGGCCGGACGCACATCCAGGCTGATGCGGTCCACGATCATGTACTCCAGCTCCACCCCGAATCCCTCAAACAAATGCAGCTTTTTCATGGTCGAACGGCTCCTTGTTTCAAATT
>RECX01000205.1 GCA_007693825.1 Balneolaceae bacterium | reverse complement strand
ATTTGCATCATGACGGTGCATCTGTTTTAAGCCGGCCGCGTATATCACGCTCCCCAAGCTGCACACCGGCCGGATAGTCCTCGATCTTGTCGAGCCAGTTGAACTTGAGGATCACGCTGGTGAGCACAAAAACGGCGATGCTGACACCCATTTTGGGATATTCGCCCAGCACCAGGTAGATCGGCATGACCACCAGCGACATCTGCCAGGCGATGCCGGTCGCGCAGTTGAACATGTCTCGCTTGAAATCAGTGTTAGGAGTGATGTCGGGATTTTCGGCCGTGCACGCCTCCTGCACCGGCTTCCACCATCCCCACGGACGCACTTCGGTGTAGAATTTTTTCAGGACGTGCGGCTCGGTCGGGCTGGTCAGCAGCGTCCCGATGATCGTCCCGCCCAGCGAGAAACCGAACACGATCGGGAAGGCGAACAGCGCTGTCAGGTCGGGAAACAGCGCCGGGGTGGTAAGCGCCGCCACGATTCCGGCCAGCATCCCCCAGAAATAGCCGTATCCGTTCAGCCGCCACCAGATCCACTTCAGCAGGTTGGCCGCAATGTACCCGCCATACAGCCCACCCACGATCCATACCGTGAGGGCATGAATCGTATCCACCACGAAACCGAACAGGATGCCGACAATCACCACCGTCAGCGAGGCGGCATAGCTCAGCCGGACGTACGTGCGGTCGCTTGCATCGGGATTGATGTATTTTTTGTAAATGTCATTGACAATATACGCAGGTGCAGCGTTCACAAACGCGGCGAAGGTGGACATGAACGCGGCTATGAGTCCGGCCAGCAGGATCCCCATGAAACCGATCGGGACGAAGTTGCTGATGGCGTAGGGCAGGATCATCTCGAAGTCGATGTCGGCACCCATGGATTTCAGTTCCGGACTGAAAAACACGATGGCCAGCACGGTGAGGCCGGCGACCATGAAATAGCGCGGGAAATAGAGGACCAGGATTACGAGTCCGCTCATTTTGGCGGCTTCTTTCGGGGTGCCGGTGGCCAGTACGCGCTGCATGTCGTAGCTGGGAACCGGACCGGCGATGCTCACCATGATCCCCTTGAGGATCATCAGCATCAGGGCATAGCCGAACAGTTCGAACCCGTCCTGTTCAATGCGGTAGCTGACCGAGTTCATGATGCCGGACCAGTCCATATCCAGCCGCCATCCAAAAAAGAAATCGCCCCAGCCTTCGGGCACGAAGGCGTAGACCTGCTCCGGGCTGATGGCCGTCATGGCGATGATCCCGATCACGATGCACGAGAACGTCATGATCAGGAACTGGATCACCTCGGTGCCCACGACGCTGTAGATCCCGCCCTTGATCACATAAAGGGTGGTGATGCCCATGAAAATGAGCCCGTAGGCCTCCTCGGAAGTGAAATCGATGCCCAGGAAGCGGAACGACAGATCATGGGCGAAAAAGATGCTGCTGAACTTGCCGATGCCCTCGAACCCGTAGGCGATGAATCCGATCACGGTGATCACGGCGAACACGACCACGATGATATGCGAGAGATGGGCGCCGGTGCCTTCGCCGAAGCGGGTCCGTATCCACTCCGCTCCGGTCATCACGTTGGATCTGCGCAGCCACACCGCAAGGAAGATCATCAGGAACACCTGGTTCCAGACCGGCCATAGCCATGGCAGCCAGGCGCTCTTCAGGCCGTAGATGAACAGGATGGAGACGGTCCACATGGTCCCGGAAATGTCGAACATCCCGGAGGCATTCGACAGGCCCAGGTAGTACCAGGGGATCTTGTTCCCGCCGAGGAAATAGGCGTCGAGGTTCTTGGAGGCCTTTTTGGACAGAAAAAAGCCCAGCCACACAATGCCGGCGAAGTAGACGACGATGATGGCGATGTCGATCGGATGGAGATACAAGGCAGGCCCTCTTTATTCCTGGTTAATTGCGTTCAAACGGGACGAAGACAATCGGTGTCGGCAGGCAGGATGCACCGGGCGGGGAGTAAATGATATTCATCGTATGGGTCTCACCCTCCCTGAGCGGACGATAGGCCTGCAGCAGCACGTATTCCCCTTTCGTGTTGAAAAATGTCTGGTCCCCGGGGATGCGGACCACGCCCCGCGGATCGGCCCCGGCATCCACAAAGACGGCGCCGGACTGGTTCATGCAGAAGTTGTTGGGGTCATCCGGACCGACGGCGTAATTGTTGCCCATGAGCACGGCAATGCCCCGGTTGTCACTGCTTTTGCGCTCGATGGATATGTGGTACATGACGCCGTAGTTGCCGCGGTTTTCGTATTCGCCCTCGGCGATACTGTCCCAGCCGCGGACCCAGTCATCGTCGTTGCCGTCGGCGATGATGAGCCGCTTCACACCATCGGCGCTGTCGAGGATGAAGTCGCCGGCGTTGGTAATATCGAAATCGGCCTGCTCAAACAGTCCGCGTCCGGCCCCGCTGGTGCGTTCGCCGGGCAGGCGGCGCGGCAGCAGCTCCAGTTCGTCGACCGCATCGCGGCTGTCCATGTCCGTGCGCCGCATCAGCACACTGACCACACCGGGCTGATCGATCTCGAACTCATAAAAGCCGTGGACAAGGACCGGGTAGGAAGTGACGGCTTTATCCATCTCGGGATCCAGGACTGCGCGCTCTCCGGGGGCAATCGTGATTGGCTGGGGCACCGATGCTTCCAGGAACCGGGTTTCGAAATACCGTGCGAGCCCCTCTTTCCCGATAAACAGGTAGTTGCCGGACGGCTGGGGGAAGGCGTATGCCTTGAAAGTGACGGTCATGTCCTCATCACCGGTGTTTTCCAGCACGGCGGTGATCACCCCGCTGCCCTGTCCATGCCCAACGACATGATAGACATATACCCGGTTCCGGCCGGGTTCCAGGGGTTCCTGCATGGCGATACCGGGTCCGGTCCGGAAATACTCCGGCATGTCGGAAAAGGCGAGCGCCGCACCCTCTCGGGGTTCGGACTGCCAGGGGATTTTCGGGAGCTGGTTGACTTCAAAGTCATCCAGTACGACAATATCGCCGGAGGACGCGCCCATGAACCGGGGTCCGGGAGGAGGCAGCAGAGGTCCGTCATCGTCCGGATCATCGGATGTCACGTCACAAGCGGCCGGCAGAATGAAAAGGATCAGTAATGACGCGAATAATGCGAAGGGGAATAATTTCTTGCTGTAGAAAAACATAACTGCAACGATAGATGGATAAGAAAAGAGAGTAAAAGGCAAATCATGTCATGTCCCTGAAACGGTGGATCCCTTTTTTCTGGTCTGATCCGTCCCGAATCAATCACGGAACAGATCACTGAGGGCCACCGGATATAAATAACGATTTCAATATAGTCAAAGACACACAAGATAGAAATGCGGCAGGGCAATTTTGCAAACGGCTTTAAACGCGGCAACAAGCTAAAAAAAAAGTAGATATTCTGCCGCTTTTGCATTAAAATATGTAAGCGATTACATGAGCTTTTTTTACAGCCCTCAATCGGACAGGGACTCCCGGCGAGGAATCAAAACTCTTATCTCCATGAGGGTCATCTTCTTGACTTTGAGAATCATGTGATCCGGTACTTTTCAATAAATCATTTATCATTATGAAATGGCCATGACGGCAACCCGACACACAGAGGCATGATTATAATCGTCATGGACATTCTATGTGACATTAGAAATCTGAAATTTTAAACACATGAAACATCACATTTTAACTGTCTGTCTGATGTTTGGTCTGATGCTGTCCTGGTCGACCATGGCAGAGGCACAAACACGAACCATCACCGGTACGGTCTACGACGCCGAAGATGAAACCACGCTGCCCGGTGTCAATATCATTGTGGAAGGCACCACCACCGGTACCACCACCGATGCCGATGGACAATATCAGATCAATGTGCCGGGCGATGCCGAACGTCTCATATTCTCCTTCATCGGATTTGAAGAACGGCGTGTCCGGATCGGCGACCGGACCTCCATTGACGTTCGTCTCAGTCCGATCGTTTTCGTTGGCGACGATGTGGTTGTCACGGCGATGGGAATGACCCGGGCCGAAAAATCGATCGGTTACACCATCCAGGAAGTCAGTTCCGAAGAGTTTCTGCGTACGCGCGACATGAACTTCATGACTTCGTTGCAGGGCCGGTTGGCCAACGTGCAGATATCCGGGTTGGGGACGGGCGCCGACGGTTCGGCGCGGATTATTATCCGTGGCCACCGTTCACTTCGTCCGGGCGGTGCAAACCAGCCCCTGATCATCGTTGATGGTATGCCCATCGACAATTCCGGCGGGATGAGTGCGGGACAGTGGGGCGGGTTTGACTACGGAACCGGCCTGAACCAGATCAACCCCAATGACATCGAGACCATCAACATCCTCCAGGGCCCCAATGCCGCCGCGCTTTACGGTGCCCGGGCAGCCAATGGTGCCGTGGTCATCACCACCAAAAGCGGGCGCGGTGTGGAAGGTGTCGGCGTGGAGTACGTATCCAATGTCACTTTCGACACCCCCGTGCTGGTTCCGGATTTTCAGAATGTTTATGGACGCGGCGTAGCCGGACGATTTACTGATTACAATGAAGACGGCGACTTCTATATCATTGACAACAGCATCCAGTCCAGCTGGGGCCCGCGCATGTCCGACAACATCATGGTCCAGGACTGGGCCGGCAACATCCGTCCCTTCTCCCCCCAGGGCAATCATGTCAAGGATTTCTTCCGCACCGGGGTGACCAGCAACCAGACCATCACCATGAGTGGCGGCGGCACGGATCATGGGTACCGGCTCTCTTATACCAATATGAACAACCAGGGGATCTACCCCAACAGCGAAGTGATCCGGCACAGCGTCTCCCTAAGGGCACACAAGCAGTTTTCCGACCGCTTGCGCGCCGAAGGCCGTTTCGGGTACGTGAAGCAGGACGGTTTCAACCGCCCGCCGCAGGCCCGCGACCCGGACAACCCGGTCAAGGCGCTGGTCCGCATGCCCCGAAGTGAGCGTCTTGTGGATCTGGAGGACTTCCGCACGGCAGACGGACTCCCGCGCACCTGGGACGGTGCCTGGCTGCGTCCGGAGGGACAGCGTGCCACCCGCAACATGAATCCCTACTGGGCCTACAACCTGAACATCAACGACGACGAACGCGACCGTACGTACGGTTTTGCCCAGATCAATTACCTGGTCAACGACTGGATGAGCGTCATGCTCCGTACCGGTATCGACTCCTTCGAGGAAACCCGCGAATGGCGCCGGGCCACCAACACACCCTACGAAGACCAGCCCTCGTTCACCCTGCAGACCCGTACCGTCGAGGAGTTCAACACAACCGCCATCATGACGATCGACCGGCAGCTGGCCGACGAGTGGACCCTCGAGATGAATCTCGGCGCCAACTATCGCAACTACGTGGACCGCAACGTCGGTTACCGCGGCGTTGGGCTCAACATCCCGGATTTCTACACCATCAGCAATGCCCAGACCGTGGCCAATATCTACGGGCTGCGCCGGGAACGTGAAAATTCGCTTTTCGGCTCCGCCCAGGTCGGCTTCCGCAATTACGCATTCCTGGATATGTCCAACCGGGTGGATTGGGTTTCGACCCTTCCGGTGGACAATCTGCCGTTTTTCTACCCTTCCGTCTCGGCCACACTGGTCTGGAGTGAGGCGTTCGGCCTGCAATCCGAGACCTTCACCTTCGGCCGCTTCCGGATATCGTTTGCCGAGGTCGGCGCCGGTGCATCTCCCTACATGACCAATTTTGACTTCATCGTAAGTCCCGGTCATTTCGGGCAGCCATTTGGAAATCTTCCCGGAACGCTGCCGGCCGTTGACCTCAAACCAGAGACGGCACGCTCTTATGAAGCGGGAATCGACCTTCGTTTCTTTGGTGACCGCCTCACTTTTGACATGACCGGATACACCGAGACCACGCGCAACCAGATCCTCACCGTACCCGTTTCACGCACCTCCGGCTTCAATGCCGCTGTGATCAACGCCGGTGAGATCCGCAACCGCGGTTTCGAGATGATCGCCACCGGTATTCCGCTGGATACACGCACCGGCTGGCGCTGGCAGTCCCGCTTCACTTTCGGCATCAACCGCAATGAGATCATTGAACTCAGTGACGAGGTCCGCAATTACTTCCTTGGCAGTATCGATGGGGCTGTAGTGCGCGCCTCGCTCAACGACCCGTTCGGTGATATCGTTGGACGCGCCTACGAACGCAACGAAAACGGCGACCGTATCATCGGCGACGATGGACTACCGCTGGTGGCCGAAGGCGACCGTGTACTTGGTAATTTCAATCCCGACTGGACGGCAGGCTTCTCCAACAACTTCCGATACCGTAATTTCGGCATGAGCACACTCCTCGATATTTCGATCGGCGGGGAGGTCTACTCACTCACCAATGCACTCCTGGCGCAGCGTGGCAATGCCCGATTCACCCTGGAGGGCCGCGATGCATGGTACGCCTATCAGGCGGAGCTGGAAGCCGGCAACCCCGATGCCGTACCGCAGGGTTTCATCGCCAAAGGTGTGGTACAGGTCGGCGAGGATGACAGCGGCAATCCCATCTGGGCAACCAACGATAAGCCCATCGATCCGCAGATCTACTGGGAAAATATCGGGGGATACAGCCCGGTCACCGAGGAGTTTGTCTATGACGCGACCTACGTCCGGTTCCGCGAACTGGCCATATCCTACTTCATGCCCCCGCGCCTGACTGAGCGCCTGCCGATCATCGGCCTGGAAGTATCCGTGATAGCGCGGAACCTGTTCTATATCCACAAGAATACACCGGGTTTCAGTCCGGCACAGGGCAGTTTCAATATCGGCAACGCCCAGGGCATCGAGGCATTCGGTTTTCCGGAAACCCGGAGCATCGGATTCAACATCAATGTCCGAATCTGACGGAGTGACCCATGAAGATGAAATCATTTTTAATCCGTGGAAAAGAAGCTATGAATAAGAAAGTAATCACCGGCATGCTGCTCGCCCTGATTTTCACCGGTGCCTGCACCGATGACTTCGGGCGCATCAATACCGATCCCACAAGAACAACCGAAGTCCCCCCTGAAATGCTCTTCACCCGTGCCCTGGTGTACGGGGCTTTGCGCTATGACGTCTATCAGCGGGGCAAGGACCTCTACGGCAACAGGTACTCACAATACCTGGCCAATATCCAGCCCGGCTGGGGAACCGACCGCTATGAGACCCGGCAGGACTGGCTCACCGCGTTCTGGCGTGCCTCCTACTCCGACTTTGGCATCAATATCCAGCGGGCGATCGAAATGAGCGCTGAGAATCCTGACATGGCCAATCTGAATGCCCAGGCCCGTATCTGGCGGGTGTTCACCATGCATCGTGTCACGGATTTCTGGGGTGATGTGCCCTATATGAACGCTCAGCAGGGTGCCCTGCGTCCGGCATACGATTCCCAGGAGGATATCTACCGGCACATGCTTGACGAGCTGAGGGACGCCGTGGACCAGTTGGATGAGGGCAACCCGGTGCGTACCGGTCCGGCCGACGTAGTGTTCAACGATGACCTGGATCAGTGGCGCCGTTTCGCCAATTCGCTGCGGCTCCGGCTGGCCATGCGGGTATCCTACGCCGATCCCCAACTGGCTCAAACCCATGTCAGCGAAGTGCTCAATGAAGGGTTTATCATGACCAATAACAGCCACTCCGCCATGCTTCAGATGGACCCTGGCGGTGGCACCGGCGACCTTGTGCACGAAAATCCGATGTACTGGATCTTCCGGTTCGATGAATACCGTATCAGCGAGACACTCATGGATATGCTGCTGGAAAAAGAAGATCCGCGTCTTTCCGTGTTCGCCCGTCGCTCCGGTCGCGGCACCTGGGCCGGCCTTCCCAACGGCCTCTCCGACTCGCAGCTTGGCGACCGCGCCTACTCCCCGCGCAACTTTTCCATCCACGGACGCTATTTCGTGCAGCAGGAAACGCCCATCCCCTTCATTATCTATCCCGAGGTCAAATTCCTGGAAGCGGAAGCGGCCCTGCGAGGATGGGGACCCGGCAGCGCACAGGACCATTACGAAGAGGGTATCCGTGCCAGCATGGAGTTCTTCAATCACGGCCATCGTGAAGTTCTCGGCGAGACAGAGGACGTGATTCCCCAAAATGCCATCAACGACTACCTGAACCATACGGACGTTGCCTTCAACAGCGGCGGCGGTTTTGAAGAGCAGCTGGAGCAGATCATCACACAGAAGTGGCTGGCCATGTTCGGACAGGGCCTGGAAGCCTGGGCGGAAATACGACGCACCGGCTACCCGCAACTCAACCCGATCATGGCACCCGGAGGCGGTGAAACCGACGGACAGCTGCCGCGGCGTGTTCGCTATCCGACCGAAGAACAGGGCCTGAACCCTGACAACCTTCGCGAAGCTGTCGATCGCCAGGGGGGCAATCCCGGAAACTTCGACCTGCATCCGACCCGCCGGATGTGGTGGGATGCCAATCCGAATGTGACCGTAAATGAAATGTGATTTATAATCCCGGACCAGGTGGCCGGCCCGAAACCGGTCCCCGGATCCCGGAACGCGCATCCACCTTGATCTTTTTTCTCATCACTACAACTGACAGAACAAAAAAGGAGAACCCATGAAACCAACAACTACCGTTCGCATCTCCACGTTATGCCTTGCATTTGTACTGGGCATGACGCTCTCCGTATCGGCACAGACGGTGACCGATGACTTTGAGCTTTTTGATCCGGTCTGGCAAATAATGCCGGCCGACGTTGATTTTCTTTTTGACTTCAACGATCAAGGAGAACCGGCCTACACCAACCAGGGCGGTACCGTTAACCGTCTCACCGGCAATATTCTGATCCCGACCGTCATCGATGGCGACCCGCAGGTTGCCGTAGTGGATGCGGCAGACGGATCGTTCATCACATACATGAACATGACCGAAGAAGTTCGCGGAAGTGACGCGCGACTGCACCTGATCGAACTGGCCACTTCACGTGACGGACAGATCTTTGGCGTGAACCAGGTACTGGGCGCAAACCTCAGGATCTACTACTGGGCCGACGAAGACGCCGATCCCGTCGTGGTTTTCGATGACCTGGTGGATAAACCCGGAGGAGGTCAGTTCAGCCAGTGGGGACAGGGATTCGGTGTCCTTGGAACCGGCGACGACCTGACCGTGCTTGTTTCCGGTTTCCAGAACCCCAATATACTGGTTCTCAACTGGGATGACGGGCAGCTGGTGCAGGAAAACAAGTTCCAGACCAGTGCTTTCGGTTACGGAAACGGCTTCGGAGAAATTCCGGGATCCGACTATGTATGGACCAACGGCGCCGGTGTGGAAGCCTCCCTGTTCAACTATAAAACAGGTGAGTTAGGGGCCAGCGTGGACGCCGCCATCCTTCCACTGAACAACTACGACATCGATTACATTGAAACTGATATCGGCAATTTCATCCTTGCCGGGCCCGACTATCCCGAGGAGCCGTTCTCGGTGGTGAATGTCACGGATCCCAACGACCCAATCCTTCGCCATCTCATCGTTTTCTTTGTCGAGGATGCGGTGGAGAATGTACAGCTGACCGGCTTCGTCCATTTCTCGAAAAATGGCAACGGCGTGGTAATGTCTTCCAACAATCCGCTCATGTACTTCGAGTTCGGCATCGGTTCCCCGATACCCACCTCCGGCGAAACCGTATCAAACGACACCCCGGAACGCGTTCGTCTGGACCAGAACTACCCGAACCCGTTCAACCCGTCCACCCTGATCGTCTACCATCTTAATGATGCCGCCGAGGTATCCATTGAGGTGTTCAATGCAGCGGGACAATGGGTTGCCACCATCAGCGAAGGCATGCGCCAGGCCGGTACGCATCAGGTATCGTTCGACGCTTCCGGCCTTGCCAGCGGAACCTACCTGTACCAGCTCCGCGCCGGCGACCGGGTGATGACCCGAACCATGACCCTTGTGAAATAACCCGGGAAAGAAAGGGCATAATGTCCGTAAACCGGCTGTCAATGGAAACCATTTGACGCCACACGGTTTACAGTCAGCAGACAGTAATCCGCAGATACAAGAAAGGCCGTCAGGACAAGCACCTGGCGGCTGTCACACATGCCGAATCGGCACCGGTTCTTCCTGTTTTCTGCGGTCGATGACAGAGAGATGTCGGAACCACGTGAAGTAAAGTGCAACGGAAAGCACGATCAGAACACCTGCGAGAATGAAGAAATTTTCCCACTGCTTGGTCATGAACGACATGGGTGTGAGGAACAGGATGATCTGCCACGGCACCGCAATACAGACAGCCAGGATGTCGCGGCGGTTCTCCGAGTTGATCCGGTCAATGTCGTCTCTGCGGAACAGAGACCGGACCGGGCCCCAGAATCCGAACGGACGGGTGGTTTTGTAAAACTTGGCCAGAACCTTGCTTTCGGTCGGACTTGTCAGCAGCGTTACGGTGATGCACATGATGAAGGTCCCGCCGGCGATGAAGATGAAGGACATGTATTCCGGTATCTCCGGGGCAATGAGCCGCTGTCCGATCGCCAGGATCATCCCCGCCAGGGTTCCAAAGGCGAAGCCGTAGCCGTTGAACCGCCACCAGTACCATCGGATGATCTGCGGAATGATCAGACCGGCGCCAAGACCCATGGTGAGCCATGCCCAGATGTCGTTCAGGTTGCGGAAGGCGAACGTCAGCAGCAATCCGACCACGATCAACAGCGCCGAGGACATCCGGCTCTGAAGAACCAGCTGCTTTTCGGTCGCACGCCGGTTCAGGAACCGGTGATAGATATCCTTCACCCAGTAGGCGGCCCCGGCGTTAACCACCGAGTCAAAAGTGGACATGGCCGCGGCTATGAGTCCGGCCACCAGCAGTCCCGTAATGAACACCGGCAGTTCGTTCATGATCACGATGGGCAGCACTTCCTCGGGATTGGCGATGACACTTCCACCCAGACCGATATTGATGCCCAGGATGGCTATGGCCACCACGAACGGCCAGCGGAACGCCATGAGCCCGATCCAGAAAAGACTGAGCAAACCGGCCTCCCGGTCACTTTTAGCCGCAAAATAGCGCTGGATCTGGTAGCCGCCGGTCCCGCCGCTCCCCTCGATCGTACTCTTGAACAGATAGAACAGCACGGCGATGCCGAACAGGTTGTACCGCGAATATTCACCGGGCAGGTCCATCGACCAGCTCGGCATCACCTGCGCCCAGCTGTCCCGGCTCACACTGAGCGACTGGAAGGTCCCGTCCAGCAACGGCACCGATACCAGGAATTCTTCCGGCAGGTCGAACTGGACGAATGCCATGATGCACACATAAATAATGGCGAAAAAGATCAGGAACCCCTGGAAAACATCGGTGTAGATAACGCCGTAAAGCCCGCTGGCAACCGTGTAAATGGATGCGACGAAGATCATCATCACCGAAGCCAGGCGGGGATCGATATCCAGGATGCTTCCCAGGAAAATCCCTGCTCCCTGCGCAAAGTAGGTGATGGTGGCCACGGCAAAGGCGATGTTGGCGATGGCGCTGAGCAGGCGGGCCATGTTGCCCTGCGTGCCGGTTCCGAACCGCAGCTTCATCCATTCGGCCACCGTCATCACCTGGGCCCGGCGGTTCCACTTGCCCATGAAAACCATCAGGAACGCCATAATGAGCACCACCCCGCCGCGGATCTCGATGAACAGGCCCTGGATCCCGATGGCATAGATGAACGCCACGATGATCAGCGTGCCCGAGACATCCAGATTGGAGGCCATGCCGGAGGACCCCAGCATCCACCATGACATTTTCCGGTTACCAAGGAAATAGCTGTTGGCGCTTGCTCCCGCCTTTTTCCGGGCAATCAGGCCGATGACGACCAGCACCAGCATGTATAATGCGATGACGATAAAATCAATGGTATGCACAGGACCTCCGTAAATTTTTCCTTATTTGACCAGCGACATGGTTCTGCTCAGTACTCCCGCACTGGTGTGGAGCCGGTAAATATAGACTCCGGATGCGACACGGGCTCCGTCAAACACTGCCGAATGGCTTCCTGCGGCATATTGTCCGGAGTCGATCAGTGTCGCAACATTCCTTCCCAGCAGGTCGAAGACCTCCAGCGTCACCACATCGCTTTCCGGCAGTTCAAAACGGATGGTGGTGGACGGATTGAAGGGGTTGGGATAATTTTGCTGCAGCCGGACCCGTGAGGGTAACTGGGTGGATGCGGTTTCGTCACCGGCACTGACATCCCGGGCAAGTACGACATCCGGCGAAAGCTTCCGGTTCAGGATGAGCATCACCGCGTCGGCGTACACCGGATTCTCACCATCGGATTGCGCGGCATCCAGCTGCACCACGGTCTGCATCCCCTGCTCCAGGTAGACCTGCCCGATGGGAGTCCAGCCGCGTTTATGCAGGTTGCCGGCGCTCTGGTCCAGCATGGCTGACTGCGGATCCCCGTTGCTGCCATGGACCGTCACGTTCACTTCGGGATTGCCGTCGATCTCATACGGTATGTAGGAGTAGACCCGGTAGTGTGCATCTGCCGGCACCTCGAAACGGTAGCTGACCGAAGCATCGGAACCCGCCGCGGCATAATGCGAGCCCATTTGTGAGCCCTCGGACTGTTCGTCGTAGCTCCAGTCCCCGCCGAACTCGTGCATCGGGTTATCATTGTGGGATACGATCCCCGGCACACGGCGGAATTGGCCGTCGCGGCCCGGCATGGTGGCCGGCTCCTGGTAAAAAACGGCGGCGATGCTGTCCAGCGCATGATTGTTGCGCTCCCGAAGGGTTTCGTAGAAGAAATAGACCTCGCCATTGATGCCGAACTCGCGGTTGTAGGCCACTTTGTCGATCAGCATGGATGGCGGATTCAGATTGCCGCCGACCCCGGACAGCACCCCGGGGGAAAGGCGGTGCCTGTGCTCCTGCGGGAAAAATCCCCCTGTGGAACCGGGTGTGGCGCCCAGCATGCTTCGGATGATTTGTTGATAGCTGTTCAATTCATATCGGTACGCCTGCGGATGGATGATATCCACCTGCTCTGCCCTCAGCCAGGCGGGCCAGTCCTGCAGGTAGTTGTCGCGCGACCACGGCCAGATGCTCGGCGACAACGATACGATAAGGTTCTCGTCGTATTCCTTGACCATCCGGTACAAATCTCCGCCGAATTCCGTAAGGATGTCGGACCGCCACTGGATGAATGCGGCATTGTCTTCATGGGGCGGCTCGGCGCCGTCGTGTTCGTCCTTGTAGCGCTGCACGGTGTAGTCATCATATCCGGCATTGTTGGGCAGGGCCGGCAGCCGGTCATCGCCCTGGACCCCGTCCACATCGTAATTTTCCATCACCTCACTGATAAGCGAGAGCATGAATTCCTGCACCTCCGGATCGAACCCGTTCAGCCACAGGAAGCCGTTACGGGATGCGATGCGGCCTTCCGGGTTGCGCGCCGCCCATTCGGGCTTTCTCTGGAAGATGAAATTGGTCCCGCCAAAAGCCCCGGCGAAGCCGTACTCAAACCAGGGAATGACCTCCATGCCGGCCCGGTGCCCTTCCGTGATCACCTCCCGCAGCGGATCACGTTCCTGGTTCCGGAAGAACGAAGCTTGCGGGAAACCGAAGATACTGTCCATCACGGCGCTGGGATGAAGCGTGAATCCCCGGTTCCAGACCACGGGGAAGACCACGTTGATGCCCTGCTCCGCCAGGTAGTCCATCGCCTGTTCCAGCTTCCGCCGGTCGAACATCACGTCGGAGTCAACGTTGGTGATCCAGACTCCCCGGACCTCCTCGGCGTATGATCCGGCGACCTGATTGCCGGGGCCGCCGGTTTTAGTGCCGGACTGGGGATTACTCCCCGCTTTTGCCGCACCTGACATGAGCATGCCGCAAAGAACGAACAGAACTGCCGCACGCCGGCCGGTTTGTTTGACGTGGTTTATACTGCGCTTTGATTGTAAACCTGATAGCTGCATTGATAACTGCATGTTGTTGATTTTATTCATGAAAACTGTGGGATACGTTTTGTGTCCGGGCCAGGCAGGTTTCCCTGATCATCCCGATTCAATCCGGAATAACGGATAATATCGGGTAGCCTCAGTTCACCCCGGATCGTCCCGGTTCGCCCCGGCTCATATGATTGTCATTTCAGCGACCAGTGGTGATTCCGCTGCAGCATGAGCGCGTCAAACCACACCGGATCCTCAACATCACCGGATCCGGAAATGGTCATATGGAAACGCTCGCCGTGACGGAAGGAAACCGTATCCAGCAGATGCCAGCCGCCTTCACGGATTGCAGCCGTATCCACCAGAAAATCATGACTGGTATCGTCAAGCTCCAGTGTGTAGGTAACGGTGCCCGCCGGAAATTCAGCATGAGGTATGTGGACAAGGATGTCGTAATGTCCGGCGTCGGAGATAAAGAGGCGCAGCCGGTTGAAGGCATCGGCATCATCGGAAATCAGAAGCTGGCCGTGCAGCGCACCCGTGTGTTCCTGCTCACGCCACTGGCCCCGGGACGTGGTATCGGCGTAGCTGTGTGCCAGCAGGTAGCCGGGCTTGCGGCGGTGGTAGGTCCGGTGCGGGAGGAATGCCGGCTTATGGTAGTGGAAGGCGTAAATGCTGTCGCCGAGGTGCTCGTTTTCCTCGTGCAGGCCCTCGTAGAAGAAGTAGACCTCGCCGTCGAGTTCCAGTTCGTGATGGCGTTCCAGCGCCTGGCGCACATATTGGGGACCGTTGTAGTTCTGTCCCACTTTGATCAGCACGCCCGGGGCGTGATAGATCGGATGGTCGCGGCCCGTACCCGGATGACGGCTGGCATCGGCTTGCTGGAAATAGTCATGCTGACGCTCCAGTTCCGCAAGATAGGAGTCGATATCGTAGCGGTACACCTGCGGATGCAGCAGGTCGACCGTACCGCGGCGCACCCACTCGGTCCAGTCCTGCAGATACTCGTTTTTGGACCAGTCGTAAATGCTCGGCGAAAGGGATACCATAAGTTCCGGATCGTAGTACTTTACCAGTTCGTAGAGCTGCTCGCCAAAATCGCTCAGGCGGTCGGACTTCCACTGCAGGAAGGGTTCTTCACGGGGGTCAAGGGGCGGATTTTCTCCGAATTCGAGCCGGTAGAGGTTGCGGGTATAATCCGAGTAGCCGCCTTCGGCCGGCAATGCGGGCAGGCGGTCGTCACCCTGGATGCCGTCAATGTCGTAGTTTTCGATGACCTCGGTGATCAGTTCCAGGATGAACTCCTGCACTTCGTGGTGGAATGCGTTCATCCACTCGAATTTGTTCTTGGTGAGCAGCCGGCCCAGGCTGTCTTTTGCCGCCCAGTGCGGATAGGCCTCCAGGATGTGCCCTCCGCCCTTGTCGTGCGAACTGGCAAAGCCGTATTCAAACCAGGGCATGACCTCCATGCCGTGCTTGCGCGCTTCAAAGATGATGTCGCGCAGCGGGTCGCGTCCCACGAAACGCGGATCGATGCGGTATTCCTCACCGAAATACCGGACCATCACCTCGCTGGGATACAGGGTGTGGCCGGCGTTCCAGACCACCGGAAAAACGATGTTGAATCCACGGTCGGACAGGTACTGCATGGCTTCGGCCGTTTTGGCCCGGTCGAACATTACCTCGGAATCGATATTCGTGATCCATACGCCACGGAGTTCCTGACGGTCGGGCGGGGTTCTGATTTCAGCGCATGATACGAACAGCCCGATGAGCGCGGCAGCGCATAATGATTTCTGGATCAATGCATGCATGGTGATGAGAGTAAGTCCCTGTGGTCCGGTTAAAAAGAAAAAATACTGTAATACGCCATCGTTTTCAATTTTTTATGCAGGGTTGCTGCAGGCCGGAATGTTGCCGTTTGCGGGTTGCAGAATTGCAACATCAAAGCCGCGATACACCGTATCCCCTCCCCTGTAATTTTGCGCTTTTTTTGGATGATACCAGTGACTTTACGGCGGTCATGAGCGCCAGAAAATCCTGCGCCGCGTCAGCCAGCTCACCAGCAGGGCCAGTATCACGGTGTAACCGATTGCGCGCAGCACGCCGATCCACGGATCACCGGTGACCGAGAGCAGATACCCGTGGATGCCGGTCAGCGTCAGGACAGGAAGCACGAAGTTCTGCATCCCGGCGTAGGCGATCATCGGGTTCTGGCCGTTGCGCACCAGCAATGAGAACACACGTGCGCCACGGAACAGATCGATCCATATCATCAGCGGCACCAGGAACCAGATGGCCGTCCCCGTGGTCACAAAATAGTAACTGAACGTGGCGTGGTCTTTTCGTATTCCGCCTTCAAACGGTTCCAATACCAGCCCGAGCATCAGCCAGAAAGCGCCCCAAAGCAGCATGTCGCGGAAGAGCCGGTCGTTGCCGGACTGCGCATCGCGGAAGAGCCAGAGCGTGACAGACATCAGCACGGCCACAGCCGCCGTGGTCAGGAACACCTGGCGGCTCAGGAGTCCCGCCAGCAGGATGATCATGATCGCCACCCCGGTAACGGCGGTGACATGATAACGGAAAGCGCCGCGCAGTGAGCGGTCAGGCAGCACCGAAGGCAGCCCCTGCTTCATGGCGGCAGCCAGCCGGTCGCCAATCATGGTGGCCGGGATCAGGATGAACAGGTATTTGAGATAGTCGAAACGGAACAGCCATGGCAGCGGCGACTCGTTCCAGAAAGCGGCGACCCAGCCCGGCTCCCTCGCGGCCAGGATGCATGCGGCCAGGAATACCAGCACGCCCAGCCGCAGATTCGTGCGATCCCGGGTGACCATCCAGATGAGCGAACTGAATACGGCCATGTTGGTCAGCACAATCAGGATGATATCGCTGCGATACAGTGAAAACCCGCTCTCGTCCGGATATGTGAGCTGCGAGAGCAGCACGATGGCACCGGCAAAACCCGCCCCCCGGATAGTCCACCGGACGGACCGTGACCATGTGTCCGGAAGGCGCGTGTAGATCGGAAACAGGATCAGGGCACCCCCGATGGCAGTCCACCAGACCCATGGATCCTGGTCGGACGGTTGCAGCACAAACGGACGGATATGGTGCAGGTAGATGGCAAAAAAGGCCAGCAGAAAGCCCCGCTCGGCCACTTTCACCAGCAGATCCCTGCGACGGGCACCCGCATCCATCCGCCGCGTAAATGCCAGCGGAATCGCCACGCCCATACTGAACAGGAAAAAGGGGAATACCAGATCCACCCACGTGATGCCCCGCACTTCCGGATCAAAAACATGATCGGGCGGCGGCACCTGCGCGTGATACATCCACTCCGGCAGCTCCCCGAACGGGATGATCCCCGAAAGCACCATGGTCAGGATGGCAAACCCGCGCAGCGCATCAAGCCCGAGCGCACGTCCGCCGGCAGACTTCACATCCATATTGCCAGACTTTTTCGTTTCCCTTTCCATTCAGCTGCCGCTTTCCGGTTCCATTCAGCTGCCGCTTTCCGGTTCCATTCGACGATCCGTTTCCAATTCATCATCAATTCCGTTTCCGTGCGGTAATTTAGCTGTTCACATCTCAAACTCAAACAGGAACCGGCCCCCATAAATATCCTGCCGGAAAGTCCGTACCCGGGTGACTACCAGGACGTTTTTTCGTAACTTTGGCCACGTTCCATCCAACTCAGATCGTATCCCACGAATGGCCATAAAAATCATTGACAAAAACGAGGCGGCCGGACTCACAAGCGGGGTCTCGGACCTTTTTGTGCGTATCCCCAATCCGTCCTATGTCTATCCGCCTTACGAGATTTGTCCGATCGCCGCTCCTCTGACCGATTTCAGCAAACTTCCGGCAGCCGCCGTGATGGATATGGACGGCACCACCACCACGACCGAGACCCTCTGCCTGCACGCACTCGAACACGCCGTGCGCAAGGCGATGGGCCCCGGCGGAGCGGACTGGTCCGGGCTTGATCCGCAGCGCGACTATCCCAACGTCATCGGCAACAGCACCACAAAACACATCGAGTATCTGGTGGATGCGTACGGCGGCCGTTTCGACGCGCACGCACTTGGCGAGGCTTTCCGCACCGCGGCCGACTGGACCCTGCGCCACAGCCGCGACGAGCAGCGCAAACTGCAGGTGCAAATCAACTTGCGGCAACTCGGCGCCAGGGAGTTTGAGGCCGGCAGCAATGCGCTGTCCGGAGCAGATTCCGGCGCAGACTCCGGAGCACATTCCGGAGCACATTCCGGAGCACATTCCGGAGCTGACAAAGAGGCGCTGGCCCGCAAACTGGAGCGCCGCGACCTCCGGATCCAGGCCTGCATCGACATTTACTACCAGCGCTACCACGAGATCCTGGCAGCCATCGAAGCCGGCAACCGTGATTTCCTGAACCAGATACCCGGGGTGGATGCGGGCCGTCCCCTCATCGAACCCATGCCCGGCGTGGGAGTGACGCTGGCCCTGCTTTCGGGCGACCTCGGCGAGGAAGCCGGCAAACTTGCCGGACTGCTGCCGGTGCCGGATGCCCCGCTGCCGGGCGCCCCATTGCCGGACGCCCCGGTTTCTGACGCGCCGGTTTCTGACGCGCCGGGCCGGACAAACCCGGAGACGGACAGCACCATCCGGGATGCCGAATCCACCCTCACACGGCTCGGACGCTTTTTCCGGAAGCACCCGGTCCGGCTGGCACTGGTCACCTCATCCATCCGTTATGAAGCCGGGGTTGTAATGCGCGAAGTATTCCACGTGCTGCGTCATGAAGCGGCCTCCTGGCCGGTGAGCGCCGACGTGCGGCAGCGGCTCGAACGCCGTTTCTCCTCGCCTGACGCGTGTTATGACGCGTTCGTGACGGCCAGCGACTCCAGCGAGATCCGGCTCAAGCCGTTCCGCGACCTCTACTCCATCGCCCTGCAGCAGGCGGGCGTGGGTCCGGAGGATTTTGACGCGGTCATCGGTTTCGAGGACAGCCAGAGCGGGACCGTGGCCATACGTGCCGCCGGCATCGGCCGGTGTGTTGCGGTGCCGTTCCACGAAACCGGAGCACACGATTTTGACGCGGCCTCCGTGATCGCCCATGGGGGACTGCCTGAAGTGCTCATACATCACCGATTTTTCATGGACAAGCTGATGGAGGAATCCGTGTAAACCTTGCCGGTCCGGTCCGCCGGATCCGGTGAAACAGTCCGGGCTCTATCCACACGGGACCGAATCGTCTCGGCAGTGCCGAACCAGTATGTAAAAACCGATTGTACCAGCGGTATCGTATCCACCCGAAAACCCCGTACATTCCGGCACAGGCCGAATCCACCAGAAATTTCCTGAAACTATAAAACCCTGTTTATTCATGTCAGACCGCGTTTTTCACGTCATTTCCAATACGCACTGGGACCGCGAGTGGCGGTTTCCGTTTCAGCGCAACAGGCAGATGCTGGCCGAGATGCTGGACGAAGTGCTGCTCATCCTGGAGACCGAGCCCGATTACCGCGCCTATCACCTGGACAGCCAGTCGGTCATGGTCCGCGATTATCTGGAGGCGCAGCCACACAAAAAGGAGCTGCTTGAACGGATGGTGCGCGAAAACCGGCTGCTGATCGGGCCGTGGTATACGCTGCCGGACGAGTACATGGTGGGCGGGGAGAACCTGGTGCGCAACCTGCTGCGCGGGCATGAGGTTTGCCGTGAGTACGGAGGCGTCTCAAAAATCGGTTATTCGCCGTTCTCGTGGGGACAGATTTCGCAGCTGCCGCAACTTTACCGCGAGTTCGGGATCGACCTGATCATGTTCTACCGCGGCATCAATTCGCTGGACAGCCCGAAGGCGGAGTTCATTTGGGAAGGGGCCGATGGTACCCGCGCGCTATCCTCCCGCTTTTCGACCTGGCCGCGTTACAATTTCTACTTTTATATCTACCGTCCGGTCGTGCACGGCGAACAACCGGCCGATATTGAGCACACATGGGGGGAAGGCGCCGCGTTCCATTTCGCCGACCGGGAACAGCATGGCGAGGACTATTTCATGACGCAACGCAAGGACGGCTACACGCCGGAGAACCTTCGTTCCTCTGTCGAAAAGATCATCCGTGAGCAGGCCGGTGATTTCACCACGCGGCATGTGATCTGGATGGAGGGGCACGACTCCAGCGGTCCCAACGCCAAAACCGTGCAGCTGCTGCGCGATATCCGCAAGGAATTCCCGGAGCTGGATGTGCGTCACAGCACGCTTGAAGAATACGCCCGGCTGCTGGCGGAGGAGGTGGACCATGAGCAGCTTCCTGTCGTCACCGGCGAGCGTCGAAGCGCGCAATATGACAATCGCAGTGCCAATCTGTACGGATATGCCCTTTCGGCGCGCATGTATCTGAAGCAGGCCAACTTCGACGCCGAGCGCTGGATCCAGTATTACGCCGAGCCGCTGAACGCGCTGATGGGCATGGCCGGACTCGACATCAGCGACCGCCTGCCCGAGCTGGCCTGGGAGCCGCTCATCCTCAATTCGGCGCATGACTCCATCGGCGGATGCAGCCTGGACCCGATCCACGAGGACATGATGAACCGCTTCAAGCAGTCCGGGGAGATCTCGCGCGGGCTGTTCGACCGCGCCACCCGGCATCTGGCCACGCGAATCGACCTCGGCAAACACGAGCCGGACAGCATCCACCTGGTGGCCGTCAACACCACGCAGTTC
>RECX01000064.1 GCA_007693825.1 Balneolaceae bacterium | reverse complement strand
GAGCGGCATCCGGAGGTATCCGTCGGCGTGCACCTTACGCTGAATGCCGAGTGGAAGCACTACCGGTGGGGACCGGTCCTGGGCCGGTCGGCGGTACCCAGTCTGGTGGATGATGAGGGGTACTTTTTCCCGTCGCGGGGCCTGCTTTACGGCAACGACCCGCAACTCGACGAGATCGAGGCGGAGCTGCGTGCGCAGGTTCAACGGGCGGTGGATACCGGACTGCAGATCGACTACGTCGACTATCACATGGGTGCGGCGGTGCAGACACCCGAGACCCGGGCCATCGTGGAACGGATTGCCGCCGATTTCGGCGTGGCCATCTCCCGCTGGTTCGGGGAGGATTATTCCAACATCACCTACTTTGCGCCCATCGGATCCAAGACCGACTCGCTGGTCAGCCGGGTGAACCGGCTCAACCCGGACGCGGTGAACCTGCAGGTGGTCCATATCGCCCCGGAGCAGTCCGACATGAACGACATGATCGACCTGAACGAATTCGGCCTGCCCAACATGGCCGAACACCGTTACCACGAGCTGCAGGCCCTGCTGTCTCCGGAATTCCGCGAAGCGCTGGAGAGAAACAATGTAAGATTGAGCACTTATCGCGACCTGGTCCGCGAGCGTGGACTCGAAACCATGCAGCGCCCGGAGATCTACAGGGATTGAGCGCCCCCGGGGGCGACTCAAAGCGAGTAATCCAACCTGCCCAGCCGGAAAATTTTCCCTATTTAACAAGCAGCATTTTGCGCGTCAGTGCCGCGCCGTTCGCCTCAAGCCGGTACAGGTAGATTCCGCTGGATAATCCCGGTGCCGAATACGTGACCGTGTGGCTTCCCGAAGTGTGATGGCCATCGGCCAGCCGGGCCACCTCCCTTCCAAGCAGATCGTACACCACGAGCCGGGCAATGCCTGCCTCTTCGAGTGAGAAGGCAATGGATGTGGACGGGTTGAACGGATTCGGATAGTTCTGCTCAAGTATGAAACGCACCGGAGCCTGTACCACCGGTTCATCAGCACTCACATCCACCCCATTTTCATTGTAGAGTGCAAGCCCGCCGCTGGTTGCCATCCAGATGTTGCCGTTTGGGTCGATGGAAAAGTCGCGCACGGTATTTCCGGGCAGTTCCGAGTTTTCCGTGTTGAATACGGTCCACTCCGTCCCGTCGAGCCGGGCCGCGCCGCCGCCATCGGTGCCCATCCAGAGCGCCCCCGCATCGTCGAAGAGCAGCGCGCGGATGTCATTGTTCGGCAGATCGGAGTTATCGGTGTTGTAGTAGGTCCAGGTGGAACCGTCAAAATGTGACATCCCGTCAAAGCTGATGTCGGATGCAATCCAGACCCCGTCATCGGAATCAATGGCGATCCGGTATCCCCGCTTCAGTCCGAGGTCGGAATCATCTTCCCGGTAGACGGTCCACGTGTTGCCGGACACGCGGGCCACACCGTCGAGCGTGCCGATCCACATCACCCCATCACTGTCGAATTCGATGGCTTCCACGGTGTTATTGGGCAGATCGGAGTTGGCGGTGTTGTATGCCACCGGGTTGTCATCATCGAAACGGATCAGTCCTTGGAACGTAGTCCCCACCCAGAGTGCGCCATCCGGACCGACAGTGAGCGTCCTCAGGTTGTTGGCCGGAAGCACCGAATTGTCCTGCGTGTAATGCGACCATGATGCTCCGTCATAGGCATAGAGTCCGTTGAAATTGGTCGCGAACCAGACCCGTCCGTCGGGACCGGTCAGCATATCATGGAAGTCTCCGGCATTAAAATCATCATACAGATTGTTGATGAGGTCCCAGGTATCCTCGCGAAGCCGCATCAGCCCGAACTGTGCTCCCACCCAGGCATGCCGGTTGGCGCCGACGTGGACGGTAAGCACCTGGTTGGTGATCATTCCGGTCGTGTAATTGGCATATAAGATTATTTCACCCTCGCTGTTGATGCGTCTGGCTCCCGATCCGAATTGGTTGGATATGGTGCCTATCCATACATCGCTGTTGGAATCAAAGAAGATATCGGCTGACTGGCCGCTTGTTTCGTAAACGGTCCACTCCTCGCCGTCATACATGGCGGTGCTGTTAAGCATGCCGGTCCAGAGGCGGCCTTCGGAGTCCAGCCTGACCGTGGGCACAAGGTCTCTGGGCAGGTCGGAGTTTGCGGCGTTGTAGGTGGTCCAGTTTTCGCCGTCGAAACGTGCGACGCCGGCGCTGGTGCCGACCCAGATATCACCTTCATCGGAAATGACGATATCAAGCACCCGGTCGTCGGGGATGTCGGAATTGTTTGTGCGATAGACGCCCCAATCTTCCCCGTCGAACCACTGCAAGCCATGGAAGAAGGTGCCGATATAGAGTTTGCCATCGGAGTCGAATGCCAGTGAGCGTACGTTATCGTCGGTCAGGCCCGAATTATTGGCCCTGAAGATCGTCCACTCTTCCCCGTCGAAAGCCGCAAAACCTCCGTTGCCCAGACCGATCCACAGCGTTCCCTGCTCATCAAATTCCATGGCCCACACTAGGTGGGATATAAGTTCGGAGTTTTCGGATGTATAGACGGTCCACTCGTTATCATGCAACCGTGCCACGCCGCCCTCGGTGCCTATCCAGACTGCGCCGTCAGCCGATGCCCGTATTTTTGACACATTGTCGTGCGGCAGCATGGAGTTCTGTGTGTCGTAGATGGTCCATTTCCCGCTCCTCAGCACGCCCACTCCGCCACCCAAAGTGCCAAACCAGATGCCGCCATCGGCATCCTCATGGAACGACATCACGGAGTTGTTCGGCAGGCCTGTGTTATTCTGTGTATAGATGAGCCAATCATTGTCGGCAGAAAATGCCGGACTGCCGGCACCAAAAATCATGAATAGCGAAATTGCCCAAAGTGCAGTGCTCTTGCTGTAATGTTTCACAACTACCCTCCTCCCGGTTTGTATTTGTTTTGAGGATGCCTGTGTGCAGCCTGACTACCCCCTCTTACCACTGTAAGGTATTGTTAATTATTATAATATGCACAAATAAATTGTTTTATATATTTAGATGTTGCAAATGGGGTAATTTCATCACATCCGGTTCAAACCATGTCAGAGCCCGACAGGCACTGTCAAGACTCTAAAATATCCATGAGCTCATGGTTTAAGTACAGTTTTTCTTTTCCCACTCTTATTGATTTCAAGAATCCCCATTTTTCAAGGCTTGCCAGATACTTCCCCACAGTTTTTGACGTACCAAGGCCCGCATCAATTAAGAACTTTCTTTTTGTGTAAGGCAATTTGAAAAGTTCTTCCAGCAGTTCTTTAGAATAAACCCGGGGCAGCTGCTTTTTAATCTTCTCTGATGTCTGCTGCATTACTACCAAAACCTGATTCAATCTGTCATGTCCTTTTTTCGCTGTATGTTCAACCATATCGAGCATATAAAGGATAAAATCCTCCCATTCCTGCTTTTCGGTTACATTTCTAAGCTTTCGATAATATTGGGTTTTATGTTTGATTATGTATTCACTGAGGTAGATTGCCGGAACATCAAGCAAATTGGCCAATTTCAAATACAGCAGCAGCAGGATTCTTCCGGTTCTTCCGTTTCCATCAGAGAAGGGGTGAATGGCTTCGAATTGATAATGCATGACTGCCATTTTGATCAATGGATCCAGGGAGTCATTTTGATTAATAAACTGCTCAAGATTGGCCAGTTTGTCGCGAATAATTTTTTCCCCTTCCGGCGGGGTATAAATTACCTCCCCACGTGCATTTGACAGAGTAGTCCCCGGTGTAACCCTGATTCCAGCTGAGTTTTTAGTAACGCATTGAACTATTTCAATACATAGGTTTGTGCCGATGAAAGGCCTCTGTTCCAGTCTTTGCAAACCCTGCCATAAGGCTTGTTTATAATTGAGAACTTCCTTTGTTGCGGTATTAACCAACTTTTTATCAGCCACGACTGATTTATATAAATCGTCATTCGTGGTAATGATATTCTCAATTTCCGAGCTGGCCTTGGCTTCCTGCAGGTGGATAGTATCCAGGAACAGGCTGGGATTGGGCAGGTTAAGCAGGGCTCCATTTAACTGAGCCAAAGCCCTGCTGGTGGAAATGGTTTTACGTAACACCCGTTTGGTTTCCAGATCGACATCAGGTGGAAGCAAGGGAAGGTCGTTAAAAGGCCGGGTTCGGTCAAATGGGGACATGAGACAAGGGTACGTTTTACTCTCGTTTTTCATACAAGGGTAAATATAGCGATAATTTACTCTCGTTTTTTGATAAAAACACCAAATCCTTTCAAGGCAGGCTGCGCGGACTGTGATTGAGACCCATCCAACACGCTTCTACGCTCCTGCCTCCCGCCGCTCCCAGATTCCCATCAGCAGGATCAAAAACATCGTGCTTGCCCCCAGGCCCCATCCAACCACAATTGCCAGGGTCTGCCAGAAACCGTCGCCTTCCAGCAGCATGAGCGGCAGCAGTCCGGCCAGCGTGGTGCAGGAAGTTATGAGCACCGGCCGCATTTTCTCCCGGTAGACGTTATACCAGCTCCGGATGCCGTATACCCCGAGCAGCCGCATCTTCTGCTTGCCGTGCATCAGCAGGATGGCGTTGTTCACCACCACACCCATAACCAGCAGGGCCCCGGCCATCGCGCTGCGGTC
>RECX01000054.1 GCA_007693825.1 Balneolaceae bacterium | reverse complement strand
ACCCGCAGGATGTACTGTCCCTGCGACAGCCTGCCGCCCAGGTTGACCTGTATCTCATGGCTGCCCGCGTTGATGTCGGTCCCGATGCGCAGAACTTCCTGCCCGAGGATATTATGGACGGTGATGACAGCCCGGGTGTTTTCGGGCGCATAAAAAGGTACCGTGGTGCGCGGGTTGAACGGGTTGGGGTAGGATGCCCCCAGTTTGAATCCGGCGGGCATGTCCGGTCCGCCCCTGGGATCCGCGGATGTGGGTTCCGCCCAATAGACGAGCGTGAAACGCCCCTGATCGTCGGTCTGGCCCGAGGCAATTTCACCGTCGTTCTCATTGAAAAGCATGACGTGCACCCCTGATACCGGGGCCTGGTCCGGATCCACCAGAATACCGCTCACCTCATACTCATTGGTAAACATGGCAGACAGCCGGGACACCGGGTCCTGGTCCGGATCCTGATCCACCAGAATACCACTCACCTCATTTTTCGTTGATAAACTGCTGATTATAAACGCCGATAATAATAGCAAAACAACCTGAAACGGAGCAGCCGCATTGATACGTACCATCACTCTACCTCCCCGGCAATTAAATTGTTAAATAATGTAAAAAAGAAGGGCCTTTTGTAAAAGAATATACATAAAATCGCCGCGATATAACAGTGGTTCAGAGGGGAAAAATGCAACCTGTTTACAGGGGCGGGCTAATTATTTGCAGGCATCGTATCTTGCCTTCAGGAGATAGTATTGAAGAGCAAATCCATCACATCACAGAAGGTGGAAATATGACTATTGAAGAACTGGTCCAGCAGCAGAAGGATGCATTCCGCAATGGTGTCAACCGCTCCATCGATGCCCGCAGGCAGAACCTCACAAAACTCAGGGAGATCGTGAAGGATCACGCCGACCGTCTGTGCGATGCCATGAAGCGCGATTTCGGCAAGCCGCTGGTCGAGTCCTATGCTTCTGAAATAGCCACGGTGGTCCTGGAAATCGACTATCACCTGAAGCATTTCGAATCGTGGATGGAGCCGGAGTCGCCGGGCGAATCGGTCTACACGTTCCCGTCCAAAAGCCGCATCTACCGGCAGCCGCTCGGGTCGGTACTGATCATCGGTCCGTGGAACTTCCCGGTCCACCTGACGTTCATGCCGCTCATCGGCGCGCTTTCTGCCGGCAATACCGTGGTGCTGAAACCTTCGGAGCTGGCGCCGGCCACGTCGGCGGAGATCCGCTCGCTGATCGCGTCCCGCTTTGAACCCGGGGAACTGGCCGTGGTGGAAGGCGATGCCGGGGTGACCACCGAGCTGCTCCGCCAGCCGTTCGACAAGATCTTCTTCACCGGCAGCCCGCGGGTGGGACGCATTGTCATGAAAGCCGCCGCACGGCACCTGACGCCGGTCACGCTGGAACTGGGCGGCAAGAGTCCGGCCATCGTCCACAGCGACGCACAGATGGATGTGAGCGTCCGGCGCATCTGGTGGGGAAAGACCATCAATGCCGGACAGACCTGCATCGCCCCGGATTTCGTGGGGGTGCATGAATCGCAGCGTGACGCTTTCATCAGCGAGTCCAAAAAAACGCTGACGGATTTCTATCCGGATGGATACCGTCCCGGTGAAAACTATACCAAAATCGTCAATGAAGACCATTTCGAGCGCCTGTCATTCCTGCTGGAGGACTGCGACATTCTGCTCGGAGGCCGCACCGACCCCGAGTCCAGGTTCATCGAGCCGACGCTGATTGCCGCCGATTGGGACGATGAAATCATGGAGGATGAGATTTTCGGCCCGTTGCTGCCGATGGTCACCTGGTCGGATGAATCCGAGATCATCGGGCGCCTGACGGGATACGATCCACCGCTGGCGCTCTATCTTTTCACCCGCGACGAGGCATTCCAGAAGACGGTCATTCAGCAGATCCCGTTCGGCGGGGGGTGCATCAACGACACCATCGCACATTTCGTCAACCCGAAACTGCCGTTTGGCGGTGTCGGCGCCAGCGGCATGGGTGCCTACCACGGCCGGTTCAGCTTCGAGACGTTCAGCCGGCGACAGTCGGTTATGAGCAAAGCGCTCTGGCCGGATCCGGAAGTGCGCTACCCGCCCCACGGTGAAAACAAGCTGAAGTGGCTGAAGAGGATTTTTTGACACAGGACGCTTGAAGGAACGATCGGATCGCGACGGCAAAATCTGATTACGCGGGCACTTGCATTGTGTGCGTCCAAGTCAGCCAACCATCTCACCAGGTCATCATCAGCCGTCCGAACCCTCCGTCAAAATGCGAGCGCGAATCGGACTTTATGTTCCGCCACCCAGTGTACATGTCCCCGTCAACGTCATATGACAAGCCCATGAAGAGGTAGGCACGCGAAGAAAACCGGTAACCGAACAGCAGGGTCACGCGCTCATTGGTTTCTACGAGCGACCACGGATAATTTTCCTGGTAAGCGAAACCGCGAATGGTGCCAAACTTTTCACTGACGAACGTATCGCCCAGAAAATCCCGGTAGTCGGCATTCCATTCAACCCCACCCAGAAACCCTCTGGTTTCCGGCATATAGAGGATGCGGTTCTTCATCATGATCCGGTTTTCCCGGAAATCAAAGGGATAGATCTGATGGCTGTCTTGATCCCTTTGCCAGAATTCTTCCCGATACTCATCCCATTGCCGGTCCCGCACGCGTGCACGCGATATCCAGTTTTGGAATTTTACCCGCCCTCTTTGCAACCCCAGAAACGCGCCAAGACGGCTCTGGAACTGCATGTTGCCGTAGTCGATCGGTTCGACGAAATTGTCCGTGAAGTTTTCCCGCGCAAACCACGCATACGTATACTGCCAGGTTACGGCGGCCGTGATCCAGTCCGTGGACCATTCCAGGAGCGCCCCGGCATAGTGGCTGTTTTGCCGGTCGCGGGTATTGTCATCGATCCTGCTTTGCAGCCCGACCTGTGCCTCCGATCGGGTCAGGATGCCCCCCATCGCCTCGCCGCGCCACCCGTTCCACTCAGGGGAGGATGTCCGGAATGAAAACAGCAGCGGCCAGCGATGGTACTTGCGGCTCTCCTCGAAATCACGGTCGCGGCTCTCGCTCAGTGCATAGATGGCGTTGTTGCCGAAATCCAGCAAGCCGGCTTCCAGCTGTATAAAACCCCGCTCCAGGCTCCCGTGCCGGTAAAACAGCGTGAAATCCAGATCCGATTTCTGCTCGGTCAGGGTCTGTCGGATGCCCAGGGTCCGTCCCTCGCGCAGCCGGTAATCAAAACCCAGCCAGAGCAGTGCCCGGTCGGACCGCATGTCGGAGTGGCGCAGTACATGGATGTTCATGGACAGCCGGTCGGCAACTTCCAGCCGGTTCCGCAGCTCAAAACTGGTGAGGAACTTGCCCAGGTTCATGCTTCCGGTGTAGGTGCGGAACCCATCCTCCCCGGAATAGTACCAGTTGTGAAGGTCGAGAGAAGTGAATTCATAGGTATGCAGGTCGATGTCGTGCTCTTTGGGCATTGCCGGCGTAACGTAGCGGTAGAGCCCCCGGTCGTAGAACGCCCCTCCGTGGCTGTGCGACTGGTCAAGGATCATCAGCCGGACCCATTCATCCCAGCCGAAAAGGGTATTGCGCATCTGGGAGGATGCGGATGCAGCCGGCAGCAGCGATCCGATCACAACCAGGAAAAGCAGTATCAAAATGGAAATGGCACGCCTCGGAGCGTGACGAGACGGCACAAACAGGATATCCACCAGTCCCGGGTGGATGCGGTCCCGGTCCAAATGGGCGCGGCGGGCACCTTGCCGGAAATGGGGCGCAACGGTCTGTGATGGTGATCTTCTGTACACGATGGATTACCTGGTTTCGGTCCTCGTCTGTTATCCGGTGAATAATAGTATAAAAATGTCGAATTCCGGAATCAAAAACGTAATCGGAAACGAAATTTTTTCGGCATAAAAAACGGGATGCGAAGCCTGTCCGGAACAACTCTATGTCGGAATCAACTCTTTGTCCCGGAACAAATCATTAACCGGAGTGCGATGTCCCTCATCATGCCGGGATCACCGGCCCGTGTGCCTCATTGCTCCCTGATCTGGCGCGGCTCGCGGACCCGGATCTGCGGAGTGCCGCGGTGATCGCGGATGGTCCCGGTGACGCAGATGCGCCGGGTGAGATAGCGCTCCTCGGGCGGCACCGGCCAGCGTGCGCGGTCCTCACCCCAGATCACAGCGGTAAACGGCTGGTCGGGGTGGGGGTGGCCCAGGTTCAGGAAGGTCGGTTCGCCGCGGATGGCGGGAATGTAGTCGGCCGACTCCACGATGCCGCACACCACGGCGCGCTCGCCGATGTGATCCGATGCGTCAAAAGCCGTGATCTGCAGATCCGGTTCGGCTTCGCGGGACTCCGGCCGGTACACACGCGACAGGATCAGCCCGGCCACCATGACGACGGCCAGGACTGGCATCAGCCGCAAAATCCATTTCCGGAAGTGTTTCATGTGTTTTGATTTGCCGTCATCGAGCTTTCACTGCGTGACCTTGGGTTCATTTCTCCAGTTCCCCCAGTATTTCGTGCAAACCGCTCAGGTTTCGCAGCAGCACGTCGCGCACATCCTCACCTTCCGTATGGCCGATAATCCCGATGTTGCCGGTGAACCCGGAATCCAACAGGGTTTT
>RECX01000056.1 GCA_007693825.1 Balneolaceae bacterium | reverse complement strand
GTCAGGCGTCATGCCGGAAAGGCGAAAAAATTAATAGAGATCACCACGGTTTTTTTATCTTTCGGCATCAAGGTAAGAAAAATCGTATTCATCCCGATAAACTTGTCCTACACAAATAAATTATTGAAAACCATGAACAATACCGGAAAAAGCAATCGCCATATTGCCTTTATGTGGACCATCTTTGCGGCGCTATGGCTGCTGCCTGTATTCGCCGCAGCAAGTGCACAGGCAGCTGATGAAACACGTCTTCTGCGTTTCCCTGACATCCACGAAAACCAAATCGTATTCTCCTATGCCGGAAATCTTTACACCGTACCGGTTAACGGAGGAACGGCCCGCCGGCTCACCAGTCACGAAGGGTACGAAGTGTTCCCGCGCTATTCGCCGGACGGCCGGTGGATCGCTTTTACAGGTCAATACGACGGTAATACCGAAGTGTACCGGATCCCCGCGGGGGGTGGCGAGCCCCAGCGAATGACCTTCACACCGACCCTGGGCCGGGATGATGTAGCCGATCGCATGGGCCCTAATAATATCGTCATCGGGTGGACTCCCGACGGCGAACAGGTCCTTTTCCGCTCCCGGAAACGCGAATTCAATGCCTTCAAAGGACACCTTTACCTGACCCACCCGGAAGGCGACATCGCCGAGCAGCTTCCGCTTCCACGGGGCGGCTTCGCATCCTACTCACCAGATGGCTCAAAATTGGCCTACAATCGCATTTTCCGTGAATTCCGCACCTGGAAACGATATCGCGGTGGCATGGCCGACGATATTTGGGTGTACGATTTCGAAACGAAGGAGACCGTCCGCATCACCGATACTCCCGCCCAGGACATCATCCCCATGTGGCACGGTGACCGCATCTATTTCATCTCGGACCGCGAAGAGAGCGGCCGGATGAACCTCTATGTCCATGATCTGCAATCGGAAGAGACCCGAAAGCTGACAACTTTTACCGACTTCGACATCAAGTTCCCATCCATCGGGCAGCGACATATCGTTTTTGAAAACGGCGGCTATGTTTACCGCTTCAACCTCGCTACCGAAGAATACCAGCGGGTGCCGATCCGTGTCCGCGACGACCGGCTTACCGGACGTGGCGGACTCACCGATGCTTCGGATATCATCCATTCCTTTGATGTGGCTCCCGACGGCAACCGGGCGCTTTTCGGCGCCCGCGGCGATATCTTTACGGTGCCGGCACGCAGCGGCATCACCCGCAATCTGACCCGCACCCCGGGCGTGCACGACCGCAATCCGGTCTGGTCGCCCGACGGACGCCATATCGCCTTCATCTCCGACAAGAGCGGCGAAGATGAGATCCATGTCATCCCGCAGGACGGATCCGGCGAACCGCGCCAGCTCACAACCGGGGCAGACACCTATAAATACCGCATTGTCTGGTCGCCCGACAGCGAGAAAATCATCTGGGCGGACAAGAAACTGCGTCTGAACATGGTGGATGTGGCCAGCGGTGACATTACGGTGGTGCGCCAGGCCGAGGCCTGGGAGATGTCGCAGTACACCTGGTCGCCGGACAGCCGGTGGATCGCCTATACGCTTCCCGAGGTCGAGACCATGAATCGCATCTGGATCTATTCCCTGGAAAACGATGAGCATTTCAAAGTGACCGACGGCTGGTATTCGGCCAGCAATCCCGAGTTCAGCCGCGATGGCAAGTATCTGTTCTTCGTTTCCAATCGCGACTTCAACCCGATTTACAGTCAGACCGAATGGAACCACGCCTATGCCGATATGCAGCGCATCTACTTTGTGACCTTGCGGGCGGACCTGAAATCGCCATTCAAGCCAAAAAACGACGAGGTGAAGATCGGGGATGAGGATGAAGAGGATGGAGATAACGGTGACGATCCCACAGAGCGGATCCAAATCGACACCGAAGGCCTTTCAAGCCGCATTATCGACCTGCCGGTTTCCGCATCCAACTACGGGAACCTGCAATCGGTCGGATCACGCATCTATTACCAGCGCAACGGCATGGCGGACCGCCAGACCATGCTTCTTTATTATGACCTGGACGAGGAAGAGGAAAAAACTATCGGCGCCTTCAACAGCTACCGGATCAGCCATGACGGCAAGAAGGTGATGCTGGCGCGCGGAAACACCTACGCCATCGTGGATCTGCCGGGACAGGAGACCGATCCCGATCCGGCACTGGACCTGTCCAACATGAAAGTGCGCCTGGACCGCACAAAAGAGTGGGTGCAGATCTTCAACGAAAGCTGGCGGCAGATGCGCGACTTCCTGTATGCGCCGAACATGCATGGCGTGGACTGGGAAGCAGTGCGCGAGAACTACCGTCCACTCGTGGATCATGTGGCCCACCGCAACGACCTGACCTATGTCATCGGCGAGATGATCGGGGAGCTCAATGTGGGGCACGCCTATGTCGGCGGAGGCGACCGTCCGCAGCCGGACCGCATCCAGATGGGGCGCCTGGGAGCCGAACTTGCCCGTGACACGGACAGTGGGTTCTACCGGATCGAGCGCATCCTGAAAGGGGAGAACTGGGTGGATTCACGGCGGTCGCCGCTCACGGAAGTGGGCGTGCAGGTGACGGAAGGCATGTACATCATCCGCGTGAACGGCCTGCTGACTTCCGAAATGGCCAATATCTACGAATCACTGATCGACAAGGCCGGGAAACCGGTGGTGCTGAGTGTGAACGATCAGCCGCAGGCCTCCGGTGCCAGGGAGGTGGTGGTCACGCCCATTGCCGATGAAGCCGATCTCTATTACTACAACTGGGTGCAGGATAACATCAGGAAGGTGACGGAAGCTTCTGACGGACGTGTCGGGTATCTGCACATTCCGGATATGGGTCCGGGCGGACTCAACGAGTTCGTCAAGCACTTCTATCCGCAGCTCCGCAAGGATGCGCTGATCATTGACGTGCGCGGCAACGGGGGCGGAAACGTATCCCCCATGATCATCGAGCGCCTGCGACGCGAACTGGCCATGATCGACAAGGCGCGGAATGCCGTGCCCACGCCGGACCCATCCGCCATGATGCTCGGACCCATGGTCACCCTGATCGATCCGTTTTCGGCATCCGACGGCGACCTGTTCCCGTACCGCTTCCGAAAACACGGACTTGGCAAGCTGATCGGACAACGGACCTGGGGCGGCGTGGTCGGAATACGGCAGAGCCTGCCGTTTGTGGATGGCGGATCCCTGAACCGGCCGGAATTTGCCTCCTATGATACCGAAGGCACGGAATGGATCATTGAGGGTCACGGAGTGGAACCGGATATCCCGGTCGACAACGATCCGGCCAGGGAGTATGCCGGCATCGACGAGCAGTTGAATGCCGCTGTGGAACATCTGCTCGAACTTCTGGAAGAGATCGATGTCGAACTGCCGGATCCGCCCGATTACCCGATAAAGAGATAATCCGGTTATGTGATAGCCCGGTTAAGGACAGGTCTTTCCAGGGACTGTTCGACATCCGGGAGCAACGCCTTTCCGGCACCGGGGACTTCTCGGCCCGGGAGATCAGGCATTATCACCGGAAATCAGGCATTATCACCGGAAATCAGGCATTGACATAGAAAAAGCATCGGCTCCCCCGTGGGGCTGATGCTTTTTTTGTGTGCGCATATCAAAGCTGATCATATTCTTTGCATATCAGTGATCAGATTATTGCACACCAATGACTTGAGCCCCTAAGTCGATTCCGCAGACCCGGTCGCGTCAATTGAGTTTGTAAAAAAAAATCGAATTCCCGGGAACGTCACAGCCCGTTTTGCCCTTTTGCACTGTGTTCACAGACGACAACACAACCAATCAACAACCAAATACCGTATCAATGAAAACAAGAAAATTTTATCTACCTGTATTCGTGCTGGCTTTTGCTATCACTCTGAATGCATGTTCGGATGATGCAACCTCATCCGATATGCAGGATCCAAGCATCACTGAAATTGCAGCTTCCAATGCCCAATTCTCTACGCTGGTCGGAGCGCTGCAAGCTACCGGACTCGATGCTGCCCTTGACGGCGACGGTGAATTCACCGTATTTGCACCGACCAACGATGCTTTTGCCGCACTTCCTGAAGGAACATTGGAGTCGCTTACCGAGGAGCAGCTGGAAGCCATCCTTCTGTACCATGTACTCGGTGCCGAGGTATTCTCCGGCCAGCTAGAAGCACAGCAAGCCGCTCAAACCCTGAACGGTGAGGAAATTTTCGTCACCGCCTCCGGAAGCAGTGTCACCGTGAACGCAGCTGCCAGCGTAACTACCGCTGACATTGAAGCGCGCAATGGTGTCATCCATGTCATCGATGCCGTGATTCTTCCGGATGCTTTCGGCACGATTGTCGACAATGCTGTAAAGCGCTATTTCCTTTCCAGCCTCGTGCAAGCCGTCATCCAGGCTGACCTGGTGGATGCGCTGCTCGGTGATGGACCGTTTACCGTCTTTGCACCGACCGACGAAGCTTTTGCCGCCATTGCCAGCGTAGCAGCCGGACTTACGGTAGAAGAGCTGACCAACGTACTTCTCTATCATGTCATTCAGGGTGAAGTCCTGTCAACCGATCTTCAGCCGACACAGCAAGTAACCGCATTGAACGGCGAAACACTGACCATTGAAGTCTCCGGTGGTGCTGCTACGATAAACGGCTCGGCCGGTATTACTACGGT
>RECX01000057.1 GCA_007693825.1 Balneolaceae bacterium | reverse complement strand
CTCTCCCTCACAAATTTTCGGAATCATGACCAGACCGATGTCACGTGGGGAGAGCATGTGAATATCATCACCGGTCCGAACGGTGCAGGCAAAACCAACCTGATCGATGCCCTGCACTACCTCTGCATGGGCCGCAGCTTCACCAGCAGCTCCGACATGTATGTGGTCCGGCAGCAAGCCCCGTCATTCCTGGTGAAGGGCACGTTCCGGGGCAGCATCCGCAGTTCGTTCGAGGTAGCCTGTTCGTACAGCCGGGGAGAGGGAAAAAAACTCTGGGTCAATGACAGTCCGCTGGAACGCCACGCCGACCTGATCGGTCTGGTGCCCGTCGTGCTCGTCTCGCCGGATGACAGGAAGCTGACCGGCGAAGGTCCCGCCGAACGCCGCTCTTTTCTGGATGCGCTCATATCCCAGACCTCTCCATCGTATCTGGACGACCTCATCCGCTATCGCAAGATCGTCCGACAGCGCAACCGCCTTCTGGCCGACCTGCACATGCAAACGGATCAGCTCGACCTGATGCTCGAACCGTGGGACCGTCAACTGTCGGAGACCGGTTCCCGTATCGTAGCCCGGCGAGGGACCTTTGTAAGGAAATTCCAGTCCTATCTCGAACAGGCGCACCAGGAACTGGCCGGTTCCGGCCTCGTGCCGTCCATAACCTACCGCACGTTCTGCGACATCGGCGAGGAGCCCGAACCGGACGCCGGCCGCATCCACAAGGAATACCGCACCGCCCTGCGGGAATCGGCCGAACGCGAGCGGGAGCGCCGCCAGACCGTCACCGGTCCGCACCGCGACGAGCTCGTCTTTTTCCTCAATGACATGGAATTGCGCAAATTCGGCTCCCAGGGACAGCATCGGATTTTTGCACTGGCACTGAAGATGGCACAGCTCTATTTTTACAATGACGAACTGGAAGATCGGCCGGTGTTCCTGCTGGATGATGTTTTCGGCGATCTGGATCCGCAGCGAACGGAGACCGTCATGCAGATGCTGCTCCAGCATGAAGGACAGTCGTTCATCACAGCGGCTCATCCCGACAAGATTTCCGGTTTTTCGGCATACGGCAGCAACAATATCACCTCATTTGAGGTCAGCGAAGGCCGGGTGGAACAGGTTGCTTAGCAATGGCCCATCCAGCATCGCATCAGCATCGCTCCAGCTTCGCACTGGAACCGCACACAAAAATGCACTGGAACCGCACTAAAAATGCGCTGGAACCGCACTGAAATTCACTAAAACCGCACGGTAATCGCACAATAATCGCACAATATTTACAACAGTTTCGCTATTATAATCGCAGGTATCATCGCAGGTGCCACCCCGGCAACTTCGTAAAAAAACCTCGCAACAGACCATGGCAATCTACAGAAAACAACCGCGGCAGCTCAGGGAACTGGTGGACGAATTCATCGAGGATTATCCGCACAGGGTAGCGCTCAAGCGCGGGATGATCCTGGCGCTGTGGCCCGAAGTGATCGGCGAGGCCATCCGCGAACAGGTGCGCGATATGAAATTCCAGGGCAGCCGGCTGATCCTCCATGTTCCGGATCCGTCCTGGCGCCATGAAATCCATATGCAGCGCCGCACCATCGCAACCCGGCTCAACTCCGCCGTCAAGGAGGAGATCATCCGCGATATTATCATCAAAACGTGATCGTTATAAAGTTTTTGGACGGGATTATCGCTATTTTCCGAAAATGCATCCACGTGCCGTCATGCAGGGCGACAGAGCACAACCGCAGGTAAAAGCGAAACACGTCCGCAGATAAAAACAATGCACGTCCGCAGGTAAAAGCGAAACACAACCGCAGGTAAATAAGCAATAGGTCCGCAGGCAACACAGGCACATTCTTCCACCATGGCAAATAAGAGCAGATTACCAAACTGGGTGTCCCGGATTTTCAGAACATCCGATACGGAGACAACCTACCTGCACAAGGGGGAGGTCGCCGTGGTTTTCCTGATTGCCTGTTTCATAGCCATTACACTCTGGCTGCTGGTCAACATGAGCAAGGAATACAGCTTTACCATAAGCGTTCCGCTCCAGGTGACCGAATACAGTGAAGATATGGCTTTTGTCTCCGAACCTCCCGACAACGCCCGGGTCGACGTGAGCGGGGAAGGATGGAACCTTCTGGCAATCTATCGCAATCCTCCCGAAATCAGCGTTCCGTACAGCGAGGGGGAAGTGGATATCAGCGAAATCGTACAGAGACAGATCGCGACCTACAACGACATCAGTGTCCTGAAAGTGGAACCAACCCGCATCAGTCTCAACATGGAACCCAAAAGCAGTGCCAGAGTGCCCATACGCCCTGATTTGGATGTGCAGCTCAGACCACAGTACGAAATTTTCGGCCGAGTGCGTGTCGCGCCGGACAGTGTTACCGTCATTGGCGCGCAATCGGTCATTGATACCCTTCGCAGCATTTCCACGGAGACGCTGCGCCTGCGGAATGTGCAGAATTCGGTGGAGCAGAGCGTTGCGCTGACCCAGCCGGATGGACTTGCGCTGCGGGATGTCAGCGAGGCCCGGGTCTCATTCCAGGTAACGGAATTCACCGAGGGGGATGTGCGCGTGCCCCTGCAGGCCAGGAATGTTCCGGAAGGATGGGAAATCCGCTTCAATCCGACAGTCATTACCGTGAGATACCAGGTTCCGATCGATCAGTTCAGTGCGGCTCAGGAGATGGTTCCATACGAGGCTTTTGTAACCTACTCTGACATTTTGCGCGATACTACGGGTACTGTGAGCCCCCGGGTGGAACCGGTGACCGACGAACTGGACCTGCGGCTGCAATCGATCCAGCCGCGACGCGTCTCCTATTTTCAGGTGGTGCCGGAGTGAGCGGCTTCCCTCAGTGAGGGGCTCACTCAGTGAGCGGCTTCCTCAGTGAGCGGCTTCCTCAGTGAGCGGCTTCTTCGCGGAAGGGTTTGAGCGCCTCCTCCACCGGACGGCAACCCTCAAAATAGGACGACACCTTGAGCAGCACCTCGTCCACCAGCGCATCCGGACAGGAAGCGCCTGATGTGAGCGCAATGGTGACCGGTTCGGTCGCTTTCGGCATCCAGTTGCGGGTGCGCTCGACTTCCTTGCTCCACTGGTTGAAGTGATGTATCTCATTGCGCGACTTGATTTCCGAGGCGTCGCGTATGTGATAGGTCGGGAATCGCTCTTCCAGCAGCTCCACCAGGTGCATGGTGTTCGAGGAGTTGTATCCGCCTACGACCAGTGCCATATCCGCCCGCTCATCCATCAGTCCGTAGGTGGCCGACTGATTCTCGTTGGTGGCGTAACACAGCGTATCGGTGGTGTCGGCGAAATGCATCTCCACGCCCGGATTTTCTTCTGGAGTCATATCGGAACCGGTGGCCGCATCGGACCCGGTGACCGTGCCGGAGTCGAGAGCCGCGCCGTACCCGGATTTGCCGGCCGCAATGCCGTATTTCTCCTCGACCGCATCCCTCAGGATCTGCATCACCTCGCGGGTCTCGGTGGCCAGCATGGTGGTCTGGTTGATTACGCCGATGCGCCTCATGTCCCCGACCGGATCGAACCCGTCGGTGCACTTCATCCCGAAGTACTTCTGGAAATCCGAGCGCGGACGTTTTTCGAGGATGATGCCGGCCAGAATGTGCGCCTCCTCCGGATTCAGGACCACCACGCACGGCGCCTCCTGTGAGCTGTGGGAGAAGGTGGCGCGCGTCTCCTCATGCTGATACTTTCCATGGATGACCAGCGAATATCCCCTGGAGCCCAGCTGTTTGCCTCGCTTCCACACCTTGATTACAAACGGACAGGTTGTATCGTACTGATACGGATTGATGCCCTGCCGCTCGAGTTTCTGCTGGATTTCAATCGTGGTTCCAAACGCCGGCACGATGACAATATCGTCCGGGGACAGCGACTCGATCGAAATGCGCTCGGTGCCGTCTGTTTCGAACAGGAAACGGACACCGCGCGCTTCCAGATCCTTGTTGACCGTGGGATTGTGGATCATCTCGCTGAGCAGGTAGATGTTTTTTCCGGGATGCTCCTCAACCGTGCGATAGGCGATGTCAATGGCATTTTCCACCCCGTAGCAGAAGCCGAAATGGCGCGGGATGAGAAAACGGACCGGTCCCAGGTCCAGCACAGCAGGTTTCCGGTCCTTCTTGCGCGGATCAAGGATCTGCCGCGCATTTTTTACGGTTTTGATGATCTCGGACCGGTACAGGTCCGGGATGAAAAATTCTTTGGGCATGGTTTTGCGTATCGTTGCTTATTTCCGGCAAACAGCGGGCTGTAATCCCTGCCTGGTGCCCCTGTCTGGTGCGTCAGGCAGAGAAAGCCGCCGCGCGGTATCAGTCACGCTTGAGTTTTTTGTACTGGATGCGTTTGGGCTGGTCGTCAATGCCCAGCACATCGCGCCGGTACTCCTGGTACTGACGGAAGTTCCCTTCAAACCATCGCACCATGCTGTCGCCTTCAAAGGCCAGGATGTGCGTGGCGATTCGGTCGAGGAACCACCGGTCGTGAGAGATAACGACAACGCATCCCGCAAAGTTCAGTAACGCATCCTCCAGGGCCCGCAGTGTCTGGACGTCGAGGTCGTTCGTGGGCTCATCGAGCAGCAGCAGATTGGCACCCTCGCGGAGCGTTTTGGCCAGGTGGACCCGGTTGCGCTC
>RECX01000059.1 GCA_007693825.1 Balneolaceae bacterium | reverse complement strand
TGCGTCCCAGCTATGTGCTTGGCGGACAAGGAATGTGCATTGCGGTCAAGGACAGCGAGCTGGACCAGTACGTGCGCACGCTGCTCAAGACCCATCCCGAAAACGAGTTCCTCGTCGACCATTTCCTGGAGGATGCGATCGAAGTCGATTTCGACTCCATCTACGACGGCGAACAGCTGCACATCTGCGGCATCATGCAACATCTGGAACCGGCCGGGGTGCATTCGGGCGACTCGACCGCCGTGCTGCCGCCCTATTCGCTCAGCGACCGTATCATTGAGACCATGACCGAGTACCAGCTCAAGATCGCAAAAGCGCTTAATGTGCGCGGTTTCATCAACGTCCAGTACGCCATCAAAGGCTCGGATGTGTACGTGATCGAAGCCAATCCGCGCGCCACCCGTACCATCCCGTTCGTGGCCAAGGCGACCGGCCGACCCGAAGCCGACATCGGCGTGAAGGTGATTCTCGGGGCCAAGCTCAGTGACTTCGACGACCTGGAATCCAAACTGGAACATTACGCCATCAAGGAGCCCGTCTTCCCGTTCGACAAGTTTCCCGAGGTCAAGAAGGAGCTGGGACCGGAGATGAAATCCACCGGCGAGACCATCTACCTGCTGAAGGACTTTGAAGACGAGCACTTCCGAAAGCCGTTTGAATTCAAGAATCTGTATCTTAGCCGGTAGAAAATCGTAACCGGCCGCAGCAAACAGAACCGGCCGCAGCAACAAACCCAGGAAATGCCACAAAACAACCTGCTTATTGCATTTGGCGGGGTGTCGCCCGAACACGAAGTTTCGGTGCTGACGGCCATCCAGGCAGCCCATGCCCTTTCGCAAAGCGGCCGCACGCTCATCCCGCTCTACATCACGAAAAACGGCCGGTGGCTCACCGGTCCGCATCTGCTGGATCTTGAATCCTACAAGGAAATACGGCAGGCCGAAGAACAGGGTGTTCCTTGCCATTTTGCGCTGGACGGCCAGGGTCGTCCCGGACTCCGGACCGAACCTTCCGGGTGGCTGAGCAAACCGCAATGGATTCCGGTGGAGGCCGTGCTGTGCGCGTTTCATGGTGCCGAAGGCGAGAACGGGTCCTTTCAGGGACTGTGCGAGACGTACAACCTGCCGTATACGGGATCGGGGGTCAGCGCCTCGGCGCTCGGCATGGACAAGCGGCTGACCAAGGAACTGTGCCGGCGGCACGATATCCCGGTAGTCGATGATGTCTGGATCCGGGAAGACCATTGGGTGCACGAACAGCAAAAACTGGTCCAAAAAGCCGAAAAACTGGGGTATCCGCTCTATGTGAAACCGGTCACCCTGGGCAGCAGCATCGGAGTGCACCGGGTCGGAAACCGCGACGAGCTTGCCGACGCCGTTGAGTCGGCGTTCCGCTACGACAGCGGCCTGCTGGTCGAGAAAGCCGTCCACCCGCTCACCGAAATCAACTGCTCGGTGCTCGGCGACGACGAATCCCTGCGCACCAGCGTCTGCGAACAACCGCTCGGCAAGGAAGAGCTGCTCTCCTTTGAGGACAAGTACATGCAGGGCGACAGCGGGGATGCCAAGGGCATGGCCTCAGCCAGCCGCAAGATCCCCGCTCCCATATCCGGGGAAAAATCGGACGAAATACGGGAACTCGCCGGGCACATTTTCCGGTTGCTGGGATGTGCCGGGGTGGCAAGGCTGGATTTTCTGCTCAATAAGGAAACCGGCGAGGTGTTTTTCAATGAAATTAATACCATCCCCGGTTCGTTCTCATTTTACCTCTGGGAAGCATCAGAGGTGCGTTTCGACCGGTTGCTGGAAGAACTGATCCAGTCGGCCCAGAAACGCCATCAGAAAAAAAACAGCCGTGTTCGGTCCCACGACATCAATTTATTGAGCCAGAAAGCGGTAAAAGGACTCAAGGGGCTGAAAGGCGGTAAATAAACAGCGCTAACAGCCGATCCATATCCAGAATTTCTATGCAAAGACCGTTTTTTTTACGCCATCCGCACCGCTCTTCCCTGTCCATCTTCTCCCCGGCCGCACTTTTGGCACTTCTCCTGCCGCTTTTCCTGCTGGCCTCATGCGGACCCTCGACCGAAACCATCGTCGTAGGCGGCGAAGCGCGCGGACCTGAAATCACGGAAGAGGAAGATGTGGCTCCCGAGGAACGGGCCCCACGCCTGGCGGTACTGAAAATCGGCGAATCCAACCGCATACAGAGCATGGATCCGCTGTTCGCACTGAATACCGCGACCAAGCGGATGATCCAGCTTGCCTATGAGGGCCTTGTCCGGTTTGATCATGAGGATGCGATCGTGCCTGCGGCCGCCCGTCGCTGGCAGGTCTCCGACGACTCGCTCACCTGGACGTTCCAACTGCGTCGGGACCTGTTTTTCCATGATGACGAGAGCTTTGCACAGGGGCGCGGACGGCGCGTCAACAGCCGTGATGTCGTCCGGGTCTTCGAGCGCATGGCTTCCCGGGATGTACCCTCGAATGCCGCGGATCTTTTCATGAACACGGTTCAGGGATTCGAACCCTTCTATCTGGAGCAGCGTGAAGTCTATCTCTCGCGGGACCGTCAGGTCACGAGTATTTCAGGCGTGGAGGCGACCAGCGATTCCACCATCGCATTCCGGCTTCTTCAGCCTGACCGTAACTTCCTGGCCAAGCTGGCTTCCCCTCATGCCGTCCTCTATCCATCTGAACCCTTCCGCTTCCGTGACGAAGGACTGCACCGGCATGCCGTCGGCACCGGACCGTTCCGATATGAAAGCTCGATCGGGGACAGCATCCACGTTTTTCTGCGCCACGCGCATTACTATGGCCGGGACGAGCAGGATCGCCGCCTGCCGCTGGTTTCACGGCTTGAACTGATGAATGTAACCGACGAGACCCGGCTGTTCAACCATTTCCAGCGCGGAAGGCTCAACGCTATTGTGGATGCGGGCCCGCGAACGATTGACCGGATTGCGGGCGGAGAAGCAGGTGTGGAAAGCGATAACGCCGATACGTTTGAAGATTTCCGGCTGGAACGCCTGCCCAGCCAGGATCCCGTTATACTTCGCTACCACGCCCGAAACCGTTTTGGGCTGGATCGATACGACGCGGCTTCCGTGATCCGGCACGCAACCCCCGAACGGATCGCATTGGAGTGGTTCGATCCCTCGCTGACCATCACGTTCAAGGAGGACGGCTACACGCAGAGCAATATCGGCCGCGTTTTCCGCCGTTTCGGTGAAGACAGCGATCACCGCCTTGTCCTGGCATACAATCAGGATCAGCTGCCACGGATGCTTGCAAAGGTCATCACCGAAAGCATGGACGCCAACCTGCAGCGGGTGATGGAACAGCGTCGTGTTTTTTCCAGCGACATTTTCCTCTACCTGGATTACCTGCAAAGCGTTGTTCCCGGAACGGTTCACGAACGGCATCCGGAAGAACTGATGCGCATTGAAACCGACCGCTACCTGCTCCTTGACCATACTGTTGAGGGTATTCGCACCAACAGCCTGAGCTGGTGGATGGATCTGCGCCAGGTCCGCCATGCAGAATCGGCACGCCAACCGGAAGCACTCCTGGACCGGTAATAAATCCGGGCGGATTCCTTTTCCATACGCCTGCCGCGACGCTGTTCCCCTGGCCGGAAGCATCAGTTTTTCTTTTATTTGATGCCTTAATTGTCTATTTTCGAGGTCTAAAAAAAATATTTTTTTTCCTCTTATGCACCTGGCAATTGTATTACATCCGGCCAATCCGATGGCAGCTCAGACCGCCGTCGAATTCCTTTCCCTGGCGGAAAAACGGAACTTGCAGGTGCATGCCGCACGAAGAATCACTGATGCGGTTCCATCCGCTTCCGGGTATGCAAATCTCCATCTTCACGAGAGTGAAAAGGAGGCCATGGAACGCGGTGAATTCACCGTGGCCATTGGCGGTGACGGGACCATCCTGAGAACGGCCCACATCGCCCGAAAAACCCAAAGGCCGTTGCTGTGCATCAACAGTGGCAAGCTCGGGTTCCTGGCCAACATCCAACGGCAAGACCTGGAGCAGGCGGTCACGGAAGTGATAAGCGGCAACTTCAATCTTGACCGGCGCAATTTCCTGGAAGCGGAATTCAGCAACGGAGAAAAACATTTTGCCCTGAATGAATTTGTTTTTTCAAGGAAGGGAACCGTCTCCATGATCACCTTGACAGCCGAGTACGACGGAGCGCTCATCAACCGGTACTGGGCAGACGGCATCATCGTCTCCTCTCCGACCGGATCCACGGCTTATAATCTGTCCACAGGCGGACCCATTGTGATGCCCCAGACCAATGTGATGGTGCTTACCCCGATAAGCCCGCACACGCTGACCACCCGGCCGCTGGTACTGCCTTCCCACAAGAAACTTACCATAAAAGTAGAACCGACCGACCAGGAGGTGCTCTTTTCCGGAGACGGAAACAACTACGAGCTTCCCGGAACGTCACCCGAGGTGCACATCCGGCAATCAGATAATTACATCGAACTGATTGGACTGTCAGAACATAGCTATTTTGAAACCCTGCGTAACAAACTTATGTGGGGTGCCGATGTGCGCGAACAAAAAAAACATGATTCATTGTATCAATCCAAAAATAAAAACTGAAAATATCATGAAATGTCCATGACCGGGCATGGCCCTGGCACGCAGGAGCATGATTCAATACGGTCATGGCATTACATCCAACCATATAAATCCAAA
>RECX01000233.1 GCA_007693825.1 Balneolaceae bacterium | reverse complement strand
CGAGGTTGCCCGGATCGTCCGAGTACTCCTCAAGCAGCGCCGCACCCCGGCTGCCGAGGGCACCGTCGGAGTAGATCTTGACGCTTTGCAGGAACAGCCGGTCGCCGGCGTAGCCAGAAATCGGAGCGACCGGACCGGCATACTCCCCTTTTCCGGCGGTGTCATTGCCATCGCTGTCATTGCCGGCAATCCCGGTAAAGATATCAAAATCCGCTCCGGTACCGCCGATCATGGCGTAGATGCGGGTGGTCAGCGCGCCCTCGCCGGCAAACTCCCGCATGAGTTCGAAATCACGCACGCCGACTCCGGCATCGTGCACGCCCGTGATACCCATTTCGCGCATTTCTGCCAGGGAAGCTTCCAGCGCCAGACGTCGTTCGGCCGGGTCCGGCGGAGGGATGTGGGCGCGGACCAGGTCCATGGCCCGGTCGATGAATACGCCGGTGGGCTCGCCAGACTCATCGCGGATGATCGCACCGCCCTCGGGATCTTCGGTGTCGCGGGTGACCCCGGCCAGGCGCATTGCCTCGGAATTGGCCCAGCCGGCGTGACCATCCACCCGGGTAAGCCAGACAGGCCGGTCGGCTGCCGCCTCGTCCAGCTCCTGTGCCGTTGGGAACCGGTTCTCCGGCCAGAGTACCTGGTTCCAGCCGCGGCCGCGGATCCAGGCCAGGTCGGGATACTGCTGCGCGTAGCGGGCCACTTCGTCGAGGGTGGCCTGCAGCGAGCGGATTCCCATTACGCTGACCGTGAGGTTGGCGTCGCCGAGGCCCATTACATGGGCATGGGCGTCGATGAGTCCGGGCAGCAGGGTGCGGCCCTGTCCATCCTGCCGCCGTGCATCGGGGTACGCATCCACCAGTTCCCCGGCGGATCCCGTCTGAAGCACGCGGCCGTCGCGGATGGCGATCGCTTCAAAACGGTGCAAACCCGCTTGATGGTCCAGCAGCGTGTACCCGTTGACGTTATGCAGGACGAGCGTGTCCGGTGAAGTATCCGTGCCGGGGGAGCAGGATGACAGCGCCAGGGGAAGCATCAGGAAAAGTGGCAGGATGAGCCACAGCAGCGTGGCTGGAATGTTTTTACCGAAACTCTGATGAGTGTGATGCATGTACGAAACCTCCGTTGGGGTTTACTGGTGTTCATTCGGCAGCAATCTTTTACAGCAATCATTTATAACAATCATTCATTGCAATCTTTTACAGCAACCTTTTATAGCTATCTTTTACAGCAATCTTCCATCCAAATATAGCGGTTTTACCTCACTAACAAAGGCCCCGTGTTCCGCTGCGACCGGGGGATGGATCAGGCAGTTGCGCTCCTCCGCAACGATTGCCGATGGCACGCGGATCATCCCGTACCGCCCCGATTTCAGCAGCGAATCGCCGATCTGCTGCGTCAGGTCATCGTACGGGTAGCCGCGCCACCCGGACGGCAATTCGGCGGTCGTCAGGTCATAGGCCGGCACTCCCTGCGGGATCCGGATGGTCACCAGGCACATGTCCGATGGCATCAGATCCGGGGCCAGATGGACCAGAAACTCCAGCAGGCATAGCGACCGGTGCTGCGCGGCATAGACCACCGGCACCCCCCGGCTGTTCCAGCGCCCTCCGAAGCGCCGCGCTCCTGTGCCCGACAAGTCCCCGGCGTACCGTTCCTTCGTAATGCGGTAAACGTCGAGCGCTTTCTCCGTTTTTCCCGCACCCATCAGGCCGGAACCCCGTGCTCTATGCGGCCCAGTTCATCAAGGACCATATCCAAACCGATCATGCTGTCAAACAGGCTTTCGGGAGCCTGCCCGCCCAGTGTTGCCGACGGACGGGAGAGCCAGCGGTGGTAAACCCCGGGACTGCCGAAAACTTCCCGCCCACGGTACATCACATGGGCAATCTTCAGGATTTTCTCGGACTCCGGCGTGGAAAAACGATGCCCGCTTTTCTGATAGCGCTGGAGGGTGCGCTCTGACAAGGCCAGAATGTGCGCCCACTGACCCAGCGAAAAAGGCGCTTCGCGGAACAGCGATTCGAATTCATCAAACGCTATGCCGAGACGCGCAAGTTCAAGCAGCCGGTGGGCTTTTTCTTCGGTTACATAAGTGACTTCCGCTTCTTTGAGGATGTTCATGACCGGCTCCTGGTTTGTTATCAGATGCATTCTTTGCGAAGGCGACTTTTGTCGTAATTTATATGTTTTTTGTCGTGAACACAAGCCCTGTATCCATTTTATCGGTATTTTTTTTCTGAATTGTCTGTTTTTATTGTTTTTTTTGACAACCTTCCAAAAAAATGTTAGGTTTTTACATCCTGACAAATATTGACCGTCGGGGGAGATGACGAATTATTACTTACGGATAGGGGGTTCACTATGAGATTCAAAGGATTATACTATTCTGCAGCATTTCTGCTTGTTCTTTTTGCCGTTCCCGGACAGCTTTTTGCCGAAGAAAACAGCCCGGCCTATGGCGAAAGTTCGCTGGTGGTCGGCACCATGCCACTGTACCTGCACTACAACAACCAGACCTGGTACAACGAGCTGGGCTATTTTGTAATGCTTGGTTCGCCGAAGAGTCACCTGCTGGTGGCTTATGGCGAGTCCGGCGACCTGTACATGGACCGGATGTTCAGCGGCCATGTCTATCATACCAAATTCCTGCATGCGAACATGCAGCTGGGCGGTGACGCCACCATCTGGAGCCGCTTTCTCCGTCTTCCGCTGCATATCTATGTGCCGATCCGTTTCAATTCGGGGTATCACCGGCTCATGTTCGACCGGCATGCGCCGGAGCATGTATCGCCGGGTGACGGACGTGATACCAAGAACTTCCTTAACATCAACCTCGGCGCCGGCCTGGGTGCCACCTACAGTCTCTCGCTGCTCAACCGCATCCCGATCATTGGATCCGATTTCACATTTGATGCCCTTTTTGTGCGCAGTCCCGGTGCAATGATCCGGTTCATCGGCGATGATTCGACCGGGAGGAGCCAATACGAAAATGACAACGAAGTGGGTGCCGCCGTCACCAACGAAATCCTGCTTATGGCCCGGATGCACCGATTCCTGGAAGCCAATATCGGCGTAACGATCGGCATGCGCCACAGCGCAACAAACTGGTCCACCGGACCCTTTGAGTTCAGTGAACTGCTCAGCGCTGTCACGGGCGAGGAAATCCCTCCCAATGAGATGAACTACTCCGGGTTTTTTATCGGAATCAACTGGTAGTGCCGGCCCCGGATCGGTTTGAAAGATGGATCTGTCACGGGTGGATGTGTCACGTGTGGATGCGCCCGCCGCTTCTCAGTGGCAGGCAGCCGCCTCCGTCGTTCTCAATGGCAAGAGCCGCCTCCGCCAAGGTCCGGGCTGATGTACGGAATGCCGAGCGACAGCCCGCGCAGGATGAGCAGCATGCCAACCAGGATCGCCAGCCAGGGTATGGCCTTTTGGAGACGATGATGCCACTTCCCGGAGAGCATCCCGGGCGATACGGCCATCAGGAACATCACCGGGGCCGTGCCGATGCCAAACAGCGCCATATACGCCATGCCGCCGTATATGCTGCCGGTGGACAGTGCCGCGGCCAGCGCCACATACACCAGTCCGCAGGGCAGAAATCCGTTGATCACGCCGATGAGCAGCATCCCTGATTGCGAATTGCTCTGCATGAGCGGACGCATCATGCGCTCAAAGCGGGATGCGAGTCCGTTGAAAATGGCACCCGCCGGGATCAGCGACCGGTTCCAGGTGAGCAGTGTAATGACCACAATTCCCACCCCGGTGAACACCGACAGGGCCTGCTGATATCCCGCCAGCCAGACTCCCAGGCCCAACAGCCCCAGCACGGCACCCATGAGCGTGTAGGTGATGGTCCGGCCGAGATTATACAACACCCTTCCCGACAGATACGATCGCATCAGCTCCCGGCTGCCTGGCAAGGCTACGGCAATGGGTCCGCACATACCGATGCAGTGCGCCGACCCGAGGAGTCCGAAAAGAAAACCGGTCCAGAGAATATCCATATCCTGTTAACTGTTAGATTGTCCCGTGTCATGTCTCACTCATTCCCGGTCGCAGCAGTGGTTCTCCTGTGACCAGGTTCACCTGCTTTTCCAGTTCGCCCAGCGAGGGTTGCCGGCGCTGCAGTGATGCCGAGTGGAAGGTCACAAAAAGAGAGCTGAGCATCATGGCGACGATAGCAAAGAACGGGTGCAGCAGCCCCATGAGCGCCACCCCGATCCCCACGAAATTATAGGCCACCGCCCAGAAGAAGTTGAGCCGGATGGTTCCGGTAATCTTCCCGGAAAATGCCAGCATCTCCGGCACCACGCTCAAATTGGGATGAAAAAGCACAAAATCAGCGTGATTCCGGATGCTCATGGTCCCCGTGTAGACCCCAACGCCAAGATCCGCCTTGTTGATGGCCATCAGGTCGTTGGTGCCGTCGCCCACAAACATGACCGGTCCATATTGCCGGCGGTACGCATCCACCAGTTCGGCCTTTTCTTCCGGCGAACAGCCCTTGTGATACGGGATGTCCGGCATGTCCGGGGCCGCATCGGCCGGATCCCCGGTCACCACGGCCACAGCCACCTTGTTTTGCTCCTGCAACCGCCGGACCACCTCCCACAAATGCCGGCGCGGCGGCTGGTACAGACGGAGCCGCAGCATGAGCTGCCCGTCCAGGAACAGGCCCAGTTCCGAATCATCAAGCTTATCGGCGGCATCGGGATGACTGCTGTT
>RECX01000060.1 GCA_007693825.1 Balneolaceae bacterium | reverse complement strand
ATAGGAGTGGCGGGAGCCGGGTGCCAGGATGAGATAATCGAAAGAAAGGGTTTGGCCATTTTCCAGGCGGATCTGTTTTTCATCGGTATCCACATCCACGACTTCGCCCATTCGCACATGTACGTTTTTGTTGCGTTTGAAGATGGCGCGGGCCGGGAGGGCGATGTCTCCCGGTGCCAGTGCGGCTGTGGCCACCTGGTAGAGCAGCGGCTGGAAGAGGTGGTGGTTGGTCTTGTCGATGAGCGTGATTTCAACCGGTTTTTTGCAGAGTTTTTGCACGGCCCTGAGCCCGCCAAAACCGGCACCGACCACAATGACATGCTTGTGTTTATTCATTTCTGAATGGATCTGGAATGAGGAATATTCTTATGTCTACTACAAACACAGGAACCTTCGACAACATTCGAAAATGGACCTGAAATCCATCCAAACGCGCAAAAGGAAGCAAAATCCCTCAAAAAACAGCAAAAGATTGTGTATAATGTTTGTCAGCGCTGCCGATTCTGTGCTATCTTTCAATCCATTGAAATGAAACCGGTTTTGCAGCGTTATCTGAACTTCCGTCATCCGGTTTTGCAGCGTTACCTGATTTTCCGTCATTCGGTATTTTATGTTCCACAGGTTATTCGAAACGTTGATTCTGCTATCTCATCGCGCAGGCTGTTCCATTCGGTCGTGCAGTTTCGTCTCACTCCTGCTGCTGTTTGTCACTTTTGCAACATCAACCTCACTTGCAGCATCCACGATGTTGCTGGATGAGGATACGCCCGAACGCGTGTGGGGTATTGATTTTAAAGGAAACGAGACGTTCCCCGGGATGACTTTACGGAATATCATAGCCCTGGAATCGCCTTCTTTCTTCCGCAAATTCCGGTTCTGGAACCGGTCCGGGTTCGACTTTGATGGTACCGAGCTTCGTCGCGACGAGATCCGTATCAAGCGGTATTATCAACGCCGGGGGTTCCCCCATGTAACGGTGCGCGCGGAGGTCAGGGAGGGCCGCCGGGACTGGGTCCGGCGCATTGACTTTCACATTGAGGAAGGGGAACCGACCATGATCCGTTCCGTGCGTTATGAGCTGGACACCGATGATGAGATCGCCTCGTGGCTGGAAGAACAGCGCGAATTTGTCCGGGCGAAACGCCGGCAGGTGATGCAGGAGGAGCTCCGGTATCAGCTGATCGAGCACAGCGATGTGGAGGGGCTGTTTTTGTCCACACTGCGCAATCTGGGATTCGCTTTTGCGGAAACCTATGTCACGGCGCAGATCGACACGACGGGACGCCTTGCCGATGTGCTGATTACCCTGGTGCCCGGACCCAGAACCTATTTCGGGGAGATTCGGGTGGACGGACACGAGACAGTTCCCGAGTCCATCGTGCTCAGGCACTCCGATCTGAAGGCCGGCGACCAGTTCAGTTCCCGAAAATTGCGGACTGCCCAACAGCAGATTTTCGGGCATCCGCTGTTCCGGTTTGTAACGGTCAACATGCCGCCCCAGGAACCCGATTCACTGGTCGATATCAACATACGGGTGCGTGAGCACGCGCTTCGGAGCGTACGGGTGCAGGGCGGGGTTGGACTGGAGGAAATTGTCCGCCTCAGTGTCTCGTGGACACACCGCAACCCGCTGGGCAATGCACATACGTTCTCTGCAACTACGCGCGCATCCTTGCTTGAGCAGCGGGCTAACCTGGATTACCACATACCCTATATTTTCAATCCAAAGAGCCGTATCAATATTTCGCCGTTTGGACAGCGGCGCGATGAACCGGGTTACATCCTTCTGCGTGGCGGTATTAACAACAGTTTTATCTATCAGATCAGCCGGGAGGCTGCCGGCACCGTCTCCTACGAGTTTACCCGGAACAGGGAGATCATTGAGGCTTCGGATTTCAGGCTGCCGGACGATAAGCAGCGCTACAATATTTCCGCCCTGACGTTTTCGGGATATTACAACAAGCTGGAAGTGGAGCGGTACCAGGGCTGGGCCCTTCGCCCGTATGCCGAGTTCTCCGGTTTGTTCGGCACGGGAACGCTCAGGTACAATCGGTATTCGCTTGATATCAGACGGTATTTTAATCTTACACGCAGCACCCAGCTCGCATTCCGCAACGAAGGTGGCGTAATCAGTCGTGTCGGCGACCACGATTTGCCATCCCATATTCGCATGTATGCCGGGGGAACCAGCTCGGTGCGCGGATGGCAGCGGCGGCAACTTGGTCCCAAACGTGCAATATTTGGCAGCGACGGGGAGTTTGCCGAGTATGTGCCCGTTGGCGGCAAGTCCATGTACATTTTCAACCTGGAACTGAGGCAGGAACTGCACATGCTGATCCGCCATTTTGGAATGGCCGCGTTTCTGGATGGCGGCGCCGTGTGGGAACGCATCAGCGACATCAACGTGGATGACATGCAGTTTGGCGTCGGTGGCGGGTTTCGATACCAGTCGCCGATCGGGCCCGTCAGGATTGACCTGGCATACAAAGTCAATCCGACGGACGAAGACCTGAAAATTTTCAACGGCGAAGATTTCGGCAACTGGTTCTCCCGGTGGGGGATCCATTTCAGTATCGGTCAGGCATTCTGATGTGCAACAAATACGGAACAGCGAGGAATGATGACATTACAAGTAAAACCAATGAGCAGATAAATTGGCGCTGGCTGAACCCTGCGATCGGAAAGGCCAGCGAGCAGGCAATGGAACAGGCAATGGAACAGGCAAAAGTGCAGGCTATTTGAAACAGAGTGGTTACAGAGAAATCAGATTGACATGACGGAACCGGCAGAACAAAATAAAAAACGACGGCGCTGGCCATGGATCACCCTGGCGGTGATACTGGTGCTGCTGACCGGCCTGCGGCTTGCGCTGCGGTCCGACCTGCTGCTGGATTTCATCCGTGCCGAAGTGGAGACGCGCGTGTCGGAGATGATCCACGGAGAACTTCAAATCGAGCGAATGAGCGGCGACCTGTGGTCACACCTGACGATAGAGGGCGTACGGATTTATGCCGACGATGAAACGGAACGGTCACCGTCAGAGTCAGAGTCAGAGTCAGAATCAGAGTCACCGTCACCCATGCTCTCACTCGATACCCTGCATGTTTCATGGTCGGTGAGCGATCTCCTGTTCCGGCGTCCCCTCGAAGTCCGGCAAGTGCACGCGCTTGGTTTCCGGGCCGAACTCATACAATACGAAGACGGGAACTGGAACGTCATGGAGCTGCTCCCGGATGATTTTTTTGACGATGAGGAACCGGACGAGGAACCGACCGGCCCGGCGTTTGTCCTGCCGGACGTGCGATTCACCGCGCCGGTGATTTCGGTGGATGCGCGCGCGCTGCTGCCCGGAGAGCCGCTCGCGATACGCGACCTGGAAACGCGTCTCAGGCTGGGAAGCGACGATGCCGGTTTTTTTGCCGATCTGAAGCAGCTGGACTTGTTCCTGCATGAATCACGCCTCGATGCGCCCGTCAAGCTCAGCTCCGAGGCCTCGTATGACGGCCGGCGCATCACGCTCGACAAGCTGCTCATTGCTACGGCCTATTCGCTGTTCGAGGCTTCCGGCAGCTACGACGATGTCACCTACGCCACCCGGTTTGAAGCCCTGCTCGACCCCATTGCCTGGCGCGAAGTGGAGGCCTACGCGGAGGAATATCCCATCCGGCAGAACCTGAACATGGAACTTCGGGTCGGCGGTTCCCGGCAGGACCTGAGCACCGGACTCACCGTGGATGCGCCCGGGCTCGAGCAGTTAACCATCGATACACAATGGTCCGTCATGCAGGAGCCGGTCCTCAGGTCGCTGGCCATGAGCTCGGGACGCATCGACGCCGCCACACTCACCGGCATCGACACCCTGCACGCATCCATCGCAGGGTTTACGCTCTCTTTGGATGGCGCCGTCCCGCTGATGGAGTGGGACCGCATCCGGGCCACCGGCAATCTGACGGTGCAGGATGCCCGGTTCGATGAATATTCGGTGGATGCTTTTGAGCTGGAGCTGGACGTGTCCCGGGAAACGCTGCTTGCGGACCTGAACGTGCGCAAGGGAGAGGAATCGGTTTCGGCATCACTGGAGGCGGAGAACTGGTGGGAAGAAACCCTCACCTGGGCTTTCCGCTGGCACACCACGGATATGAATCCCGCCTACTGGGCTGCGCTGGAAGAACCTGAGGTCCTCATCACCATGGATGGAAACCTGTCCGGCACGGGTTACGCCCCCGGTGAAATCCCCTGGACAGCCGCCATCACACTGGAACGCCTGGCCATGTCCGGCTATCCCGATGTCACCGCCGAAATGCATGCCGAGCTGACCGGCGAACGACTGCATATTGAAAGTCCGGTCCGGATCGATGGCGCCGAACTGGACCTGACCGCGGATATTTTATGGGCTGCGGAGGAACCGGCATACGAGGCCGTGATCGATTTCCGCAATCTGGATGCGAGCCGTTTGCCCGGACTTGAAGAGATCAGCACGGATATCAGCGGCCAGGTCGAACTCAGCGGCGAGGGCATTGACCCGGAGGCCATGGCGCTGGACGCATCCTTCCTCATGTCGCGTTCATACATCAACCGGCAGCCCTTCGAAGAGCTGAAGCTCGAACTGCAGCTGCGCGACGGGATCGCACGGGTGGAAGACGCAAGGCTGCTCAGCGAGCCGGCCGAGGCCACTCTTTCACTGCGCCAGAACATCCTGGATCTGTACGACCTGGAGAACTGGCTCGATTTCGAACTGGAGCTGAAGGAGCTGCAGGG
>RECX01000062.1 GCA_007693825.1 Balneolaceae bacterium | reverse complement strand
CTTTCCACTTTGCCGGTCTGTATGGTATCGCCATTGCCGCTGTCGGTATGCTTTCCACACTGGGCATTCAGCTTGCCGTTGACGCCTACGGACCAATTGCCGACAATGCCGGTGGTATCGCTGAGATGTCGGAACTTCCACCGGAAGTACGGGAACGTACCGACCAGCTGGATGCTGTTGGCAATACCACCGCCGCTATCGGGAAAGGTTTTGCCATCGGTTCCGCTGCTCTTACCGCACTCGCCCTTTTCGGTGCCTACATGACTGCTGCAAATATCCAGGTCATTGATATTTCAGAGGCTCCGGTAATTGCCGGTCTGTTTGTAGGAGGCATGCTGGCCTTTGTCTTCTCGGCTCTTTCCATGGCAGCGGTCGGACGTGCCGCCATGGCCATGATCCAGGAAGTGCGCCGTCAGTTCGCAGAAATCCCTGCACTGAAAGCCGCTCTTGAGGTCATGCGCCGCAACGAAGGCAAAAATCAGAAGGATTGGACGAATGAAGACCAGAAAACATTTGCCGATGCTGAAACAGCTGCAGAATATGGCAAATGCGTCGAAATCTCCACCAAAGCCGCCATCAAGGAGATGGTTCTTCCGGGACTGCTCGCCATTGCCGTACCGGTACTGGTTGGATTCATTTTCGGTCCCCAGGCGCTTGGCGGTCTGCTTGCCGGTGTGACCGTAGCCGGGGTTCTGATGGCCCTGTTCCAGGCTAATGCCGGTGGTGCATGGGATAACGCCAAGAAGATGATTGAGGCAGGTATCGAGTTTGACGGTGTCAAGTACGGCAAAGGTTCGGATGCCCACAAAGCTTCCGTAACCGGCGACACGGTCGGCGATCCGCTGAAGGATACCTCCGGTCCATCGCTGAACATCCTGATCAAGCTGATCTCGATCGTGGCCCTGGTCATCGCCACCGCCATCTGATCCATCCATACTGACTTCGATCACGGATATGGCACCACAGGTATCCTGAGAGTTGCCGATCCGTGACCGTTGCAATGTATCTGAAGCTCCGGGGAATGATTCCCGGAGCTTTTATTTTATATAACATATGCACATGGAGATCCTGAAGATCATATATGAACACGACATGACCCTGGAGCATCTTTCCGGTGATGATGATCCGCGCAACCGAATGACGGACCGTGAGCACACGCTGGCATCCTTTCTGGCTCCCCAGAAAACATACAACCGCTACTATTTCACCGGTACCAACCTCGATGAGAACCGGTTCGGCCTCTCTTCAATGCATGCCTGGCCGGTTGTCCGGGAAATGATTGGAGGCATACTCCATGATGCCGCCGGGGAATCATCTGGGAAATCATCTTTTGCCGGGCGGGACTGGCACCGTCCTGACGGCACACATCACAACTCCTTTTCAGAGGGTCTGGAAGACCTCAGGCCCTATGATGTCCTGATCAGCGGGGACACATCCAACCAGGATATCCGTTCAAAACTGATTCTGGACGACCGGACCGGCGTCCGTGAGCGCTTTGAACCCCTGACAGCACTTCTTGACCGTGGACATCTTGTCATCCTCGCGGAAAAAGCGCATCACGGCTGCGATCTGCACCTGTTTTGCCGCCATAATTTGTACGAGCCGCTGTTTCATGGCTGTAAAGACATCCTCAACCCCGGTCTGCGCTGTTTCACCATCAACGGAAAACGTGTAAACAGTGAACGTCACTTTTATTTCGAGACCTGGTCGCTCGACCGGCCGCCCCATGGTTTCCAGGAAGTTACTCCCGATGCGCGGATTCGCTGAAACACTGCCGGCATGGCGGCTGTTTTACATCCCATCCATCCCGGATTCATTCTCCCCTTCATCACTCCCTCTCTCTATACCCTTCATTCCTTCATTGCTTCGGTTAAATTTTTCCTGAACTTTTTTTAAAAAATGTCGTATTGTTTCACCATTAATAGGAAAACATCCAGGGGAAACCGCAAACTCAGACAAATGGGGATATTTAATGGATAAACAACGAGTTGACATGTTCATCATGTCCAATAACAAATTCTTTGAGTCGCATCAGATCCCTTCCATCAGCCACGCTCTTGAAAAAGCGGACGAATCCAAATTTGCACGGGTCCAGGCCATCAATTACAAGGATCCGATCATGCTGCTGATCATATCGCTTGTTGCCGGTCCGCTCGGCGTGGACCGGTTTGTTGTGGGGGATGTCGGACTCGGCATTGCCAAGCTGCTGACATGCGGCGGTCTCGGCATCTGGACCATCGTCGATTATTTTCTGATCATGGGGCGGGCGCGTGAAGTCAACTACGAGAAAATACAGCAGGCGATCGGCTATTACTGATCATGACTGTCCGGCGGACCCGGAATGTGGCGGCGGATCCGGAATGTGGCGGCGGACCCGGAATGTCCCGGCGAACCATCTGCCTGAAACGATATGCTGACCAAACCCCGTTTGTATGGCCTTGTCATGGCCCTGGCTGCGGCATCCTATGGGTTGCTGGCCTATTTTTACCATAATGCCAATGGCAGTATATCTGCACAGGTTTGTCCGATCAACCGGGTTGCAGGCATCCCTTGTCCCTCCTGCGGAACGGCCAGATCCATTGTCTTCATCATGGAGGGCAACTTGTATGGCGCCATGATGACCAACCCGCTGGGCTTTCTCGCAGCTTTACTGCTGATTGCCTTGCCGGTCTGGGTCGCTTTGGATTTTGTCCGCAAACGCGAGTCACTGTATCGCAGTTACCTGAAGACGGAAGCATGGCTCATACGCCGCAAATGGGTGGCTGCCCTGCTGGTCGTACTGATCCTTGCCAACTGGATTTGGAACATCACGAAGGGGTTGTGATCATGGAGCAGATTATTTCCAATGATAACGGCCGGTTTTCACTCATCAGATTACAAAAAAAAATATGATTCAGCATCCACCCTTTCCCTACCAGCCCCCGGAAGCCGAGCTCGAGAAGGCATCCAACAGTTACCTGATGTCGCTGATTGCCATTATGGTGGGCATGCCCATGCCCATCGTGAACCTGCTGGCGACGGGGATATTTTTCCTCGGAAACCGCAGGGGCGGCTATTTCACCCGCTGGCACTGCACCCAGGCGATGCTCTCACAGATCACCATTTTCTTTGTCAACGCCGGTGCCGTGGGCTGGACGCTCTACGTTTTCTTCGGTGCCGGCGAACTCAGCAACTACTACATCGCTTATCTTATCACGGCATTGCTGATCAACCTGCTGGAATTCATCATGACCATCTACACCGCCGTTAAAACCCGGCGCGGCGTGCATGTGGAGTGGTGGTTCTGGGGGCCGATGACCCATGCCCTCTGCCGCAAATGATCGTTGGATTCCTGATTTTTCACCCGTCTCCCGGACGCGCACCCTCACACGCAACCCTGAACCGCATATGAAAAAAGCTGTCCTTCAATTTCTGATTTCGCTGCTGCTTTTTGCAGCCATATGGTTTGGCCTGAGCCGGATCGATTTTGTTGGCGAGAGTACCACCGAGTCGATCGGGCGCGAAACCGAACGGCGCATCGGCGACCTGCTGCTGAAACAGCTCGACCTGAAGTACCAGAGGGCTTATGATGACTCGCTTCTGGCAGTGGTGGACATGATCCACCGGCGGATCTGCGAAGCCAACGGCCTGGATCCGGACTCCATCTCGGTGCATGTCTTTGAGACATCCACCATCAATGCGGCGGTGCTGCCGGGCAGAAATGTGATCATATTCACCGGCTTGCTGCAGTTTGCGGAAAATGCCGAAGAGTTTGCCGGGGTGCATGCCCATGAGTTGGGCCACATTGCGGAAAACCACGTAATGGAACGCATGATGAGCGAGTTCGGGACCACGCTGCTGATCATGATGAGCGGGATGGATGCGGGATCGGAGGTGATCGCAAATATCCTGCGCATCCTGACGACGACGGCCTTCAGCAGGGAACAGGAACGGGAAGCCGACCGGGCCGCCATCACCTATCTGGAGGAGGCCGGCATCGATCCGGTGCATCTGGGCAATTTCCTGTTGCGGATATCGACGAGGGAGTCGGGCCGTAGGGTGCCGGAATGGGTGAGTACGCATCCTGATTCACGTGCCCGGGCCGCGGAGATTTTCGAGAAAAGAGGCGAAATGGACGCGGAGTTTGAGCCGCTGTATGACGGGGACTGGGAGGCGCTGATGCGCTGAACAGGAGCTGACCGGAACTGACCAGAGTTGATTAGAGCTGAACAAAGCTGACCGCGAGAGCTGATGGCCGAAAAAAAACCAGCCCCGGAGCAGGGTACTCAGGGGCTGGTGATGCCAGGGGAATAAGGTGCTGGTACTACCTGAAGTCAGGTTCATTTGACCATAGGATACTACTTGACCAGCATCATTATTTTGGTAATTGAGGCCGAACCGGCTTGCAATCTATACATGTAAAGTCCGCTTGCGAGGTTTTCCGCATTGAATGTGACGTTGTGGCTGCCACTGCTGCGCTGCTCGTTAACAAGCGTTGCAACACGCTGACCCTGCATGTTATACACATGCAGCTGAACATGTTCAGACTGAGCAAGTGTAAATGTAATATTCGTGGCAGGGTTAAATGGATTCGGATAATTCTGGTCTAAAGTAACTTTCAGAGGTATATCGCTTTCCGGCTGAGTGGATGTGGGCTCTGCTATGCTTATGACCAGGTTGTTGACGGCCAGACCTGAGCGCAGGGAGCCGCCATCGCCATCGGCATTGGAGAACTGCCAGCGGAACCAGGCGGTTTCGCCGGGAGCCAGCGGTTCAAACGCAA
>RECX01000225.1 GCA_007693825.1 Balneolaceae bacterium | reverse complement strand
ACATGCTGCAAGCTGTCGGACATCCCGGACTCCCTGATCTGCTGCCAGGCACTATTCATATAGTTCACAAAAGCAGAATCGGCAGCATCGGTGGATGTTTGACCATGCGCCGGCGACAGGAAGCCAACGAGCAAGAGAAGTATTGTGGCAGTTTGAACAAAATTCATACATCAAGAATTTTTGCGTTATGAGTAATGCAAGCTCATTCCTTCCATTTGTTTTAAGTGGAAGATTGTGTCACGTCACTGCCGAATAACCCCGGGAATGCCTTATCAATCTAGTACTATTTCCATAGTAACAAATAAATCGCACTATTGTCAAGAACTTTTTTTTCAACGCGGCAAGTCCGACAATCTCACCTTATCGTATGCTCCTTTCTTGCCTTCATCCGGATGCGGCTCAAGCCCAATAATCGTAATTTCTGCTTTATCAGGTCCATAAACCCAGAAAATTCGGCCTGCTGACGGTGTTCTGTTCTCCAAATAGGACTGAAAAACCTTGCGCTGATATCTTTTTGTAAGGGGCACGATTTCATGGGTTGCCAATCCAGGATGACGAGGATTTGCTGATAAAAAACGCAGCGCCTTTGCAAATTTGCTGAAGAATTGCTGCTCTCTTTTACCCAGACTTCCTGCCTTCTTGCGGCTAAGCAGATCATTCCAAAAATGCTCCATTTCCGGAACCCCCATTCTGATCCGAAACATCTATTCTTCCTCAGATAAAAGCCGCTTCAGCTCCTCCAGGTCAACCGGTTCGGAAGCTTTCCCCTGATCGAGATACCTGACAGCTTCATCCATGACAGCCAATGTATTTCCGGATATCTCCTCCGGATGCGCCAACTCTCTTGGACTCAGTACAATCGAACCATCAGAAAATTCCGTGACGTGATAAAACGACGAAGCAGCACCTCGCAATGTTATCCGTTTTTTGGAGTCAATCCTCGCATCGTATTTTTTTTTAATGGCTGATGACATGGTATATGATCTTAGTGGGATTTCCCACAATATAACATAATCAGAAACCTCAATCAATGCCCGTTATGTTTGATTTACCGCCCATTTGTGCGATTCGTCACATCCCCATTCTGATCCGGAACATCTATTCGTCCTCAGATAAAAGCCGCTTCAGTTCACACGCCCTACGTCGTATACACCGAATTGAACAGCACGTAATCGGTCGTCAGATCCGATCCCCACGCCGTGGCTTCGGCCTCGCCGTTGCACATATCCAGCTTCACGCTGATATGCGATTCCCGCAGCAGCTTTTTCATGAAATTCCGGTCGTACTTCACCGGCTTGCCCTTCTCCAGCACCTTCACCCGCTCTTTTTCGTTGCCGAGATACAGATCCACGGCCGTGTAATCGAACGCCACCCCGGCATTCCCGGCCGCCGACACGATCCGCCCCCAGTTCGGGTCACGTCCGAACATTGCCGTTTTCACCAGATTCGAACTGGAAATGCTGCGGGCAATTTTGCGGCACACGGACTTTTCCGGACCGTTCACCACCCGGTATTCGATGAATTTGGACGAGCCCTCCCCGTCCGATACAATCAGCCTGGACAGGTGTTCCATCATCTGCCGCAGCCTGTTCCGGAACACATTGTAGTCCTTGCTGTCATCCATTTTCAGCCGCTCGTTCTCCGCCATCCCGTTGGCCAGCACCGCAACCATGTCGTTGGTGGATGAGTCCCCGTCCACCGTGATCATGTTGAAGGTGTCGTCGACGGCCTCTCTGACCGCCTTCTGAAGCAGGCCCGGCTCGATGTCGATATCGGTCACGATGAACGCAAGCATGGTCGCCATATTCGGGTGGATCATGCCCGAGCCCTTGGCGATACCGGCCATATTGACCTCGCGTCCACCCACCGAAAACTCGATAAACCCTTCCTTCGCAAAGGTGTCCGTCGTCAGAATGGCATTCGCCGCAAATGATCCGGCCGACGACCGGTTCGACACTTTCGGAGCGCTTACCCGGATTCCGTTGACGATCTCTTCGGTCGGAAACGGCTCGCCGATCACGCCCGTGGATGAAACCAGCACCATATCCTCGTCTATCTCCAGTGACTCCGCCGTGGCCCTGACCATCGCCAGCGCCCCCTCGTAACCCTGTTCGCCCGTGCAGGCATTCGCGTTCCCGGCATTCACCACGATGGCCTGTGCCATGCCGTTCTTGATGTTCTCGCGGCAGACCTTGACCGGCTCGGCCACCACCTGGTTCTGCGTGAACACCGCGGCGGCACTGGCCGGCACTTCGGAGAAAATGATGGCAAGATCCCGGCGAAGTGATTTGACACCGGTATGTGCCCCCCAGCATCGGAATCCCCGTACGTTGGTAATGTTCTTGATCATAATAATTGTTGTTTTAAAACTGTTGGATGTGGTTGGAGCAGATTGGATCGGCTGCCGGCAATGTTCCGGGCACAAGTCATGCGATGTCCGTTCCGGCACCGGGTATCCGGCTCATGGTCTGCCGGCACCGGTCTGCCGTCTCACGGACTCCGGCTCATGGACTGACCGGGATGTGCGTCAGCCCGTCCGTCTCGTCAAACCCGAACATGACGTTCATGTTCTGCACGGCAAGTCCGGCCGCGCCTTTGACCAGGTTGTCGATGGCGCTGATGACAATAATGTTGCCGGTGCGCTCATCAAAATCGACATAGATTTTGCAGTAATTGCTCGCCCGGACTTCCTTGAGCGTGGGCGGCTGGCTGCTGATGTGCACAAACGGCTTGTCGCGATAGTACTCCTTGTAAATCTTCTCCAGAAAATCCCGGCCCGAATTATACATCCCGGAACCGGCGGTGGTCCAGCCGGCCGCTTCTGGACGAGCATACACCGTAGTCAATATGCCGCGATCGACCGGCAGCAGGTGCGGCGTAAACTGGAGCGGCGCCAACTGCTCCTTCCGAAAAGGATCAGTGGATGAGGAAGCCGACGCGTCCTTTGCCTCCCTGTGGGAATGCGGAGCTGCACCCGCATCCACCCGGACAGCAGAATCAATGGCGGCATCTGTATCTGTATCTGTATTTGTATCCACCCGGCTCCCGGATGGCCTGACCGCCAGCTCTTCCAGAATGCGCTGGATCTCGATCGTGTGCCGGTGCGTCTTGATCCCGTAGGCTTTGAAGTTGTCGTTCACGTTGGAGAACATGTTCGTGTCCGAGGCCTTGATGCCCGCCCCGGTCACACCGGTCTTGGAATCGATGATGATCCCTTCGCCGGCAATCAGCCGCTTGTCCACAAGCGGGGCCAGCGCCAGGATCGCCCCGGTCGGGAAACAGCCAGGATTGGCCACAAGCGGGGCCTCGCGTATGGCATCGGCATAGAGCTCAGGCAGCCCGTAGACCGCATCGCGAAACCCATCCGGCCAGACATGCTTCTTGGGATACCATTGTTCGTAGACTTCGGGCGACCCCAGCCGGAAATCCCCGGAAAAGTCGACGATGCGGAAGTCGCGCCCGGCAAAACGCTTGACGTATTCCATGGAGACGCCGTGCGGCAGTGCCAGGAAGACAAGGTCCAGTTGTGTGTCGTCTACCTTGCCGGCCGGATGCAGCACGTCATCCACGATGCCCTGAAAGAACGGATGGACATCGGAGAATTTCTCCCCGGCGCGGGCTTCGGAGGTGATCAGGGCGATTTCCACCCCGGGATGCTGCGACAGTATGCGGACGATCTCGGAGCCGGTGTAGCCCGTGGCCCCGATCACGCCGATTTTCTTCTTGTTCATCTGTTTATATCAATTTCGATTGCACTTCGTGACCTTCGGTTCTATGGTTAGATTGATCTCACATGACAGGAGATGATCATGCTCATGTCTGTCAGCCGGAGGCTGTCATGGATGTTGCATGGGTCAGTTTTGGATGGTGGTTCCGACGGATTGGCGCCTGCCGACGGCTTCTAGCTGCTCCGGGATGGTCCCGTTGAGGATCACCGCGGAGCCGGCGCCGTTTTTCAGGGCGATTTCACAGGCCTCGATCTTTGGCATCATGCCGCCCTGTATGACGCCCTCCTGCCTGAGTGTGCCGATTTCCGAAACCCGGAGGCCGGATATCAGCGTGGCGGGATCGTCTTTGTCCCGCATGAGTCCGTCCACATCGGTCAGGACGATGAATTTTTCCGCCTTGAGCGCACCGGCCAGATGTCCGGCGAACATGTCGGCATTCACGTTGTACTCGTTGCTGTCCACATCGGCGGCCAGGCAGGCCATCACGGGAATGTATCCGTGCGCCAGCAGCAGCTTCAGCAGGTGTGTGTCGATACTGACCACATCGCCGACCCGTCCCAGATCATGCTCCTCGACGTGGCCATCCACCAGTTTCCTGTGCATGCGTTTGACGGCCGTGGCAATCCTGCCGTCCTTGCCGGAGAGCCCCACCGCTTTGTAGCCCAGTTGGTTGACGAGCCGGACGAGTGAGCCGTTGACCTGCCCTTTCAGGGCAGTTTCCACATGTTCAAGCGCTTCGGGAGTGGTGACGCGATGCCCGTCAATGAACTCCGATTCAATTTTCGCCTGAAGCAGCGCTTTTTTGATGAACGGTCCGCCCCCATGGGCAATGACCACGTTGTAGCCAAAATTCTGCAACAGACAAATCTGTTGGATGACCTGTTTTTTCAGACCGGCATCGGTCATGGCGTTGCCGCCGTATTTGACAACGCAGATGGGTTGTTCCGCTGACATGGGACAGTCCTGTCATTTCTTAAAGGACCGTAAGATACCTATTTACAGCCTCGATTTCATATTTTAGCCCTATTCAGTCCGGTTCCAAATAAGCCTCAGAAAAATGCGAAATAGAAAAAGCCGACGGCCACGGCCAGGAAGACGACGGTCATGCCCCCGCCCGCCTTGAAGTAGTCACGCGTTTTGTATCCGCCGGCGGTCATAAGCAGGGCGTTGACCTGGTGCGTGGGCAGCACGAACGAGTTGCCGGCGCATACGGCGGCGAGCAATACGAGCGGACGCGGGTCCACCCCGGCCAGCGTCCCGATACTCACGACCAGCGGCGCAAGGACCACCACGGCGCCTACGTTGGACATCACCAGCGAGAAGCCGGTCGCCAGCACGCCAACGGTCAGCAGCAGCACCAGAAGGTGGCTGCCCTCCACCACGCCCATCACATTTTGAGCCAGGAATTCGGCGGTCCCGCTGTTCTGCATGGCCACACCAAGCGGAATGAGCCCTACCAGCAGAAACACCACCTTCCATTCAATGGCCCGGTAGGCTTCCTGGATGGTCATAACGCGGGTCAGCACCATGGCCACCGCGCCGGTCAGGAAGGCGATGGCGATGGCAAAACCGGACATGGCGAGCGCAATGGCCAGCACGAAGCTGCCGGCGGCCACCCAGGTCTTGGAGCGGTCGCGCGGCTCGGCCTCGAACGGGGTTGCCACAACAAACGGCTCACTTCGCTGAAGCTCCTGGATGTGCGACCAGGGTCCGTATACAATGAAAGTGTCCCCTGTCATAATCTCATGATCGGAAATATCCCCCTCGATCTTCTTGCCCTGACTGAATATCATCAGCGGTTCCACCGCATACTTTTTGCGCATGGAGAACTGCCGGATGGTCTTTCCCACCAATTCCGATCGCGGCGGAATGATCACCTCCACAAACCCGGATTCCGTATGATCATCGATGCCATGAAACATCGGGGCATAGGTCACAGGCTCAAGTTTGTAATCGGATACATACTGGTCGATGCGCTCCGAATCCCCGTACAATGCCAGGATCTGGTCAGCCTCAAAGCGCGTCTCACGCCAGGGAGCGTATTTTACGAATTTACGTCCGGAAAGGGCCAGGATGTTGAGATGATAGTCACGCCATATGCCTGAATCCTCCAGGGTTATGTCCACGAGCGGACTCGCGGCCGGAATGCGGAAGTACCGGATGCTCCGTGACAGCTCGAAGGTCTCCATAACCTTTTCCTGTTCGGTCAGCTCCTGTCGACCGCCTTCCGTATCCTGCGGAAGAAGGAATTTCCCGAAAACCAGAAAGAACAAAATGGCGGCCACCAGCAGGGCGATGCCCACCGGGGTGACGGCAAAGAGTCCATACGGTTCCAGGCCTGCACTCATGAGCAGGTCGTTGGTCAGGATCAGGTGGCCGGAACCGACCATGGTGAGCGTACCGCCGATGATCGCGGCAAAACCGATCGGCATGATAAGCGCCGAGACCGAAATTTTTGTCCGGCGTGCAATATCCAGGATACTCGGCAAAAACAGGGCCGCCGCACCGATGTTCTGGATGACGCCGGAAATGGTGCCTACCGAGAGGGACATCACCCCCAGAATGCCGGTTTTGTTGGAGCCGACTTTTGCCACCACCTTTTTTGAAAACCGCGCCATCATCCCGGTCCGCGAGATGCCTTCGCCCATGATCATGACCGCTATCATGGCGACCACCGCGTTGCTCGAAAAACCGGAGAGGGCTTCGCTGGTGGAGAGGATCCCGGTCCAGGTCAGGGCCAGCATGGCCAGCAGGGCGGTTACATCTATGCGCACCACTTCGGTCACCAGCATGATCACCGTAATGCTCAGTATCGTCAGTACAATCAGGATTTCAGCTTCCATAATAATGTTTTAAACAGTGCAGATTTTGTTGCTGAACGTAGAAAAATATCTGTTAAAAGAAAACAAAAAAGGGCGGCGGATGTCACATAAATAATTGTCATGCTAATACGTGTCACATAAACATGTATCAAAAAAATATGTTTCACACAAACAACAGGACCGTGACCGCATAGCTGATGATGGCCAGTATGCCCGCGCTTATAGCCAGCGGGAACTGGGTGTAGACGTGATCCATCAGGTCGCAACCGGTGGCCAGCGACGATAAAATAGTGGTGTCGGATATCGGTGAACACTGGTCGCCGAAGACGCTGCCGCCGATCACCGCCGAGAAGCAGAGCGTCAGAAAAAACGGATCCGGCAGCACCGCCCAGGCCAGCGGAATGGCCACGGGAAAGACCACGGCATAGGTGCCCCAGGAGGTGCCGGTTGAAAACGCGATGATCATGCACAACACCATGAGGGCCCCGGGAAGCAGGAACGGGAGGATGAGGTCGCCGATCATGGCCACGACATAGTCGGCCGTACCAACCGCATCGGCCACTTCCTTGAGGGATACGGCCAGCGCCAGGATGATGGCACCGATGGTCACCCCTTTGCACCCGTCCACAAAACCGCCGACCGCATCCTTCAGACTCATTCCTTTCAGGATGGCGATGCCCATGCCGACCAGCACGGCGATCACAAACGCTTCGGCGATCAGCAGCAGCGGATCGTCCCGGCGGCCCATCACGAAATAGGTGATCATATAGGGCAGGATGGCCACGCCGAGCAGCGCGCCGATCGGACCGAAAAAGTCGATCAGGCCGGGATTGTAGTCCTTCGGCACCCTGCTGCGGGTCAATTCCTTGGCGGCCATGGGAGTGGCATTCTCATGGTTCAGCTCGCCGCTTTCGCGGGCCCTCTTGATGGCCGCGCGCATTTTCTTCCCCGGCACGAACGGGAGCAGTTCCAGAGCGAAGAGCAGGGTAAGGAGGAGTGCGAAGATCGCATAGAAATTGAACGGCAGGGCACTGAAGAAGAAGCGGACCCCATCCTGCGTGGTGGCGAACATGGGCAGGGTGCCGAGGATCAGTCCGCTCACGTAGAACGGCCAGACGTTGAACGGGATGATGGTGGCGGCGGGGGATGCGGTCGAGTCCACCATGTAGGCCAGCTCTTCGTGGGATACACGTTTCTTGTCGGCGACCGGCCGGACCGTGGCGCCGGTGAGCACCGTGCTGATGGTCCCGCCCTGGTGGAAGATCAGTCCCATGATCCAGGTGAAGAATTTGGCGGATCGGGGTCCGCGCACCATCCACCGGCTCGCCCGCATGGCAAACACCTCGGCGCCGCCGGTGCGGGTCCAGATGCCGATAAGCCCGCCCAGCGCCCACAAATAGACCAGCAGGATCATGGCGAAACTTTCGGTACCGATGGACGGGATCAGGAAAGCGGCAATGATGTTCGGTTTGCCGGAGATGATGCCGCCAAGCAGGATTCCGGCAAAGAGTGAGCTGATCACCTCGCGGGTCCAGAACGCCAGCAGGATGGCCACCAGCGGCGGCATCACCGACCAGAATCCGTAATGGCCGTTCTGCTCCGGGATGTTCCCGGCCGTAAGCAGACCGGCGGCCACGATCACCCCGAAGAGGCTGATATACACCCGACGCAATCGTTTTTCGTCATGGTACAACCTGGAGAAATAGCCGGTGAAAACACCCATATTATGTGTTACCGATCAATAAGGTTTGGTGACGCTTGCAATGGAACCGGAATCTGTAATCCCCCTTTTTTTTCCATACTGTCACATGTGATGGCACTTCCGTGAAATTTTGTCATTGTATCACGCCGTATAAGCTGTTAATATGTGACCTGATCAGCAAAAAAACAAACCGATAAAACAGAGCGTCATGAACCGACAGGAAGCCGAACAACTGCTCACTACGTGGATTGAAAACGAGAACCTCCAGCTGCACTGCCGCATGGTTTCCGATGCCATGGAAGCCTATGCCAGAAAGCTCGGGAAAGATGAACAGACCATCCACAACTGGTGGCTGGCCGGACTGCTGCACGATCTGGACTGGGAGAAGAAGCCGGACGAGCATCCAAATTTTGCATTGGAGCAAATTTTTCCGGAGACCGATCTGCCGGAGGAGGTACTGGGTGCCATCCGCGCGCATGCACCCGAGCGGACCGGCACGGAGCCGGAATCCGAGATCGAGCGCTACCTGTATGCCTGCGACGAGATCAGCGGGTTCATGCATGCCGTTTCGCTGATGCGGCCGGACGGTTTCGGCGGGATGAAAGCCAAGTCCGTCACGAAAAAGCTCAAGGACAAGCGGTTTGCCGCCAATGTGAACCGGGATGATATCCACAAGGGAGCCGGACTGATCGACACCGAGCTGAACGAACACATCCTGTTTCTGGCCGGCGTGTTCGAAAAACGCTAAATTATTGGGTGACAATGTTTTTATTTCTGAATTCTCAGGAATAAAAGGTCAAGCCGGGCGTTATAAATAAAGGTTGAAGGTCTTGTTGTATCGTGTAGCAGATTAACCGCCACAAAACAGCGAGGTAGCAGCCATGTTGAAATATTTCGTTCCATTCCTGATTTCCATCTTTTTGCTGTCCTGTGAATATGATGTGACCATGATAGATGATTTTCCTGACCGAATCCCCATGATGCAGGTGAGTGATGTGGTCAATCCTCAACCTGTCACTGAGGCCGACATTATGGCTTACATTTACATCAATAACATCATAGAGAATAAGATGCTGAAAGAGGTGACCGATCCACAAATCGTTTCTTATGTCATCGACCGGTACGTTGCAGAAGACAGCGGATATGATCTCAATCGGTATCATGAAGTTGCGGAAGCCATTCATAATAGCAACCGGCTGACCAAGTTCATGCGCATGATTGAAATTGACCTGGTTTACATGGGCTCTGACTGACCGTCACTGAACAGAAGTACAGCCCTTATGCAGCATGTGCTCGTCCATTAACTGATGGAGAGATAACAAAAGGTATTGCCGTATCAATAACAATAATTTACTGAAAAGTAAATTATACTGGTACTCTTATTCAAGATAACGCAACCTCTAGAAATTTCCTTCAACATTTTCAGTTTTGATTATATGATTTATACACATAATATCACTGCAAAATAATCATAATATTTTTTCGTTACATTTTGTGAACTTTGTCCGTGTTTTTTTAATAAATCTAAAACATGGAATTAAAAATCTAACTAAAAAATGACGAGAACAATGCTTAAATTGTTGATAATAGTCGCATTAATCGTGTCCTTTTCCGCTTGTCAGGTAGACGAAAGAGAGCCTGAAGACACAGGTGCCCTTCCGGAACCTCCGGCTGAAGAAGTTCCCTCCCCAATTGATGAGGAAGATACCATTGAAGTTCCATTGCATGTGCCGCCCGTGGATCCTGATGTGGATGATGAAAATGATGACAACGACAATAACTATTAATGGGCTGGTTGCAACAGGCAGGTAACGGGCTTATAACTACAGCCTGCCTGTTTTAGAAGGCCACAAATTTCAGGTGTGCAGACATTCCATTCAGACAGGAAGGGTATCCACCTTGTGACTAATGAGTGGATGAGTGTATTTAAGCGGCATTGGAAGAGGTGGCGGCAAAATTAACCTGCCGGTACATTCGTTATTACAATACATGTACCATCAGTGTGACGATCCATGTTTGAAGGATCATGACGCTCACAAATTCTGCCACTTGACTGCAGAGGTGAAGGCCATGATGAAGTGCCTGCCTTTCATTTTGCTGTTCTTCCTCCTTGCCGCCTGCAAAATGGAACGTCACGCTCATGATCAACTGCCTGTAGCACCAGAGCCTGATCACGTGACCGACCAAATTGCCGTTGTTGCTGAAATCACCGCCACGGAAATGGAAATGTTTGAAAAAGCAACCCATTTGGCAAAACGAATGGAAATCGATCCCCATGCCGAAATCGCATCCATGAAACCGATCGTTGAATCATGCGGACTCACAATGGATCGTTATCTTGAAATTCACTCGGCCGTGGAGGAGAGTGTCCGTTTGCAACGCAGGAAAGATCAGCTGTTGAAAAAACTGCGCGACTGATCCGGTTTCAGCGCCTATGTCCGGATCCCGCTTCTACGCATCTACAGAGCTTTGGGCAAGCGTATGAGATGCGCTTTTTATCGATCTATACGCTCCCACTCCGATTGCATGTGCCACTGCTGCGCATAATCCTCCTGGCCAGTGTAGTACTCTTGACCTGAGTTATCCCGGATAATGCTGGCAGTCCAGCGGTACGTTTCCGGCCACTTCCGAAAGACCCTCGCAACGCGATATAAAACGCGCAGCGATAAACGGTCCGGGACCGGCGACCATCCCCCAGATGGAACCATTACGACCTCAATTAACTCGTCGGCCGTGCTGACGCCATAATGTCCGTGAATGCTCCCGGTAGACGGGTCACCGGCAATAGTAAAGCTGCCTTCTGCTTTTTCATCCGCCTTCATGTGGACCAGGTTGGGGAAGGGCGGATCGAATGTCAGCTTCAGCACGTGCTTGCAGGAACGCCGCTGCAATCCACCCAGCACCGGAACCCCGTCGACATACTGCAGCATATACTCGGTATCGCCCGAAACTGCCATGCTTTCGCTCGCCGGCAATTCCCCCTGAACAGATATATGTCCGTCCAGCCGGAGTATTTTCATAGCACCATCCATAGCCGGATTCAGCATGGCGATGAGCGGATCCGTGCAGTAGCGGACGAACGTCATTCGGGAACGGTCAATGGGCATGGGCAGCATGTCCGTGGCATGCTCCCGGCCACCGATGCGAATGCTGACATCGGAATCTTTCTGCCGCACAAAATAGAACTCGTGGAGCAATATGAGCGGCATTGCCGGCGGGTTCTCGACGGCATCGCCCATGGGCGCAAGGAGTCCGAACGGCCTCCGCTCACGCGTATTCCGCTCGCTCACCGAGAATTCGATCCACCTTCCGTGGATATCCTCAAATCCGTAATGCGCCTGCACCCCGAATTCGTCCACGAGGAAGCGGGAACCGGACAAATCGCGCTCGACCATGTTCGCAAGCCCTTTGCCGGCAATGTCATACGCAACAGGATCCGGACTGAGTGCATGGTCATGGTAGACATCCACCCTGCCGTCGACACGCCAGCCGATCACCAGCTGTCCCCTGCCGTTGACGGTGTCGTCGAACACCTGGGGTTCGAAACCCTTGTACAGCGAGTCGGGGTCGTCCTCGAAATTGATGAGCAGTAGGCGGTCCATGGGTTCCAAATGAATCCGGAACGGGATGGGCAGGATGCGCTCCAACTCCGTTTCAGCATCCATTCCTGCTGAAGCATTCCTTTTCAGGGCAGCGTCCATCTTCGCTGCAGCGTCCATTTCTATTGATGCATCCATTGCCACTAAGGCTTCCATTTCCACCGAAGCTTTCATTTCCGGTGGATTGGCTTTAGAACATGTGATCTGGGTACCGGTCACTGCCAGCATCATGGCCAAAAATGCCGTTTTCAAGGTAGTTTTCACCATCGGTATTGTTTCCGTTTCTATGGGTAAAGGGTCATGGTGCTGTCACCAGGTTTTTCAATGCGCCGGCCAGCTCAACCAGCTTGCTGCAGTCTACGTTTTCAGAGGTGTCTGCCGGCGTGTGCGTGATGGTCTGATCGTGCATGTGCTCAAGCATCCATGCGGAGGTCACGGCAATATCCACACACAGAGTTTTCAGATAGTGTCCGCATTTCTGCAAATGCGCTTGTGATGTCGTCATGGCTGGTAATAATGATTTCAATGTGATCGACAGGCGAAGGGCCGCGGGGTTCAACCCAATAATGTCATGGCGGCGCTTCAACCTGTTCAGATTGGCATGTGAGTGTATACGGATGCGGATCCGGCGGGTTGCACCGGATTTGCACGTTACCGCTTCACCACCATCGTCGAGCAGACGATCCGGTTTTCCAGGATATCGATCTCCTCTTCCTGCTTGCGGATGTAGCCCTCGAAGAGATGGTGCTGTTCGGGATGCTTTTCCATCAACTCACGGCACCGCCTGATCAGGGGCTGGTGGATGGCCTTGTTGGATGCCTGCATGTCATCGGTGCCGATAACCTCCTTATCCACCAGCTTCATGCCGGCCCGGACGATCTGCCGGTCGATCTCGTTTTTCCGCTGGATGAGCGGGTGGGTGAACGTGCTCCCATCCGGTATGTACCCGTCGTCTATGAGGATGATTCCGTCGTGGGCCAGGCAGCTTGAAAGACGCGTGAGAGTCTCGAAATAATCCCCGAGCACCGGTCCGATCGCACCCAGTACGATAAGGTCAAACTTCGGGGCAGTTGTGGCTGCAGGCACCTTGCTGCGCGACAGTCCTTTACCAACCTGACGCCGCTCAACCCACTCCCGGATGTCCCCCGTCGTGAAGGAGCACCTGTCCGCCACCCCGAAAGCCAGTGCCTTTTGCCGGGCCTCTTCGATAAACGCGTCAATGGCGTCGATTCCGAGGCACCGGCACGGCAGCATCCGTGCCAATGCTACACTGACGGCCCCCTTTCCACATCCCAGGTCGATTACCGCCAGCTCACGGTGCTGCGGGGCATGCCGCCGGGCCAGGCGCACCATCACCTCCGGACTCGCCCCCATCTCCCACACATCCTGCAGGATATAGGGCAGATAGGGATAGATTTCCGGATCGGTGCCATCCATGGCCGCAACCACCGACTCTTCCAGCGATTTGCTATCCTTTTTTTTCACAGTTTTCCTCCAAATGGTGCCCACCATTGCGGCGTATTTCATTGCCGGCAATATGATCTTGTGGGCCAATAAGGCCTCCCTGCGCATCCTGTCTCGGCGGGATCATTTCCGGCTGACAACCAGCATCTCGTAATCATCCGTCCGGAGCGCATGCTCCCGCGAAAACTCCCCAAGCCGCGCGCCAAAAATGCCGATATCCCTGAAGCCAAGCGACTTGAGCAGCCAGGTGATCTCGCTGGGCACATAATACCGTTCATGGCAGTGCAACTTATGCCTGTTCCCGTCGTCATCCGTAAACTCCGTGACATTGTAATCGCGGAACGTCATCAGGTCGAACCGGTTGTCCCGATACGTCGCATTGCCCTCGAGCGCCGTATCCTGTCCGAGTTTCTCGACCGAGTGGAAGAGCGGAAACAGCCCGTTCAGCGTGGTGAAAATGAAAACTGCCGGACTCCGCAGTGCTTTCGTGACATTCTTCAGGATTTCGTAGTTCATCTCATCGGTCTCCATGAGCGGGAATCCGCCCTCGCACATCATGATGGCCGCGTCAAACTCCCCGTCAAACGGAAGGTCGCGCGCGTCGTGCCGCTGGAAATCCACATCCACCCCGGCCTCCGAGGCCTTTTCGCGCGCCCGCCGCAACTGCGCCTCCGACAGGTCGATGCCGGTCACCCGGTAGCCGCGCCGGGCCAGTTCGATGGCGTGCCGGCCGGTCCCGCATCCCACATCCAGGACGCGCCGCGAATTGTCACCGTCCAGTTCCTGTTCGATGAAGTCGCATTCCCCGGCCGTGCCCTGTACAAAATTCTCCTCGTCGTACCTGCGGGCGTAATTTTCAAAAAGTGCTTCATACCAGCGTTTCATCCGTCACTATTTTTTTCGGGTGGATGGTGTTTGGAGGTGCACACAGTCTGCAAATGGACACCGGTCACATGCGGAATATACGGACAAGCGTCGCAATATCTTGCGGGCTTTTGGTGTGCGGCGCACTGCCAGAATGCTTGACACAGCCAACGCGATTGACACAGCCAACGCGCTTGACACTTCCAGCGCGCTTGCACAACGCAGGACGGATGTCTATTTTTGGCGGACACGCTCACCCATTCCCAACCCGGATGCAGCTATGAAAACTCTCACCACAATACTGCTCCTCCTGTTTTTCGTCACCCCGTCACTCTCCCAGGATATGAAGATACCCGACCACCTGGTGCACGACCAGGAACTCACCGATGCCCTTCAGGACATCGCTGCGAAACTCGGGCTCGACCAGATCTTTGACATCGGCGATTACGGCACGGAAACAATCTCGTTCGCGGTCATCGACCTGAACAGCACCGAACCGCGCATCGGCGGGGTGTACATGGACAATCTGATCTATCCCGCCAGCGTCTACAAGATGTACGTGGCCGCCGAAGTACTCAACCAGGTCAGCCAGGGTGAATACGGCCTGTTCGATCCCATCGCTGTGGAATCACCGAACGATGTGGACCAGCGCATGTCCCTTCGTCACGACCTGCGACCGGTTCCGCGGGACGGTGACACGCTCACGGTCCATTACCTGCTGGATCTGATGATCACCACCAGCTCCAACACGGCGGCAAACGTGATGATCGACCTGGCCACCCGGGAAAGGATCAACGAGCTCATCCACCATTACGGATGGCACGGCAGCGAGGTGACGCGCAAATTTCTGCCCCGGCGCTTCGAGGATCCCGGTTACGAGGATATCCGCGGCACCGAGACCTGCGCCCTGCACGCCGCCGACTTCCTCTATCGCATCTACACCAACCGGCTGGTCAACCCCTGGGTCAGCCAGCAGATGATGACGCTGCTCGGCCGGCAGCTCGACAAATCCAAGCTTGCCGCCGGGCTGCCGGATGACGCCATGTTCTACCACAAGTCGGGATGGTGGAGCTACTGGACCAACGACGCCGGCATTGTGGATGACGGCCATACTCGTTTTGTGATCGCGGCCTTCCTGCCGATCCGCCAGGAAGACGCCCTGCCGAAGTTCCACGAGCTCGCCGAAGAGGTTTTCCGGCTGATGGAGGCGCGTTCGGTGTCGGAGTGACACCGCACCCTCACACCGATTCCACCCGAACACCGAACCCCCACGCTGACTCCACCCGCACCCGCTGAACCTGCATGGACCATATCATTGTCTTCATAACACTGGGAGCCGCACTCATCCTCTTTATCTGGGGCCGATGGCGCCATGACGTGGTGGCGCTGCTGGCGCTGCTGTTCCTGGTGATTTGGGGCATCGTTCCATCCGACAAGGCGTTTACCGGCTTTGCACATCCGGCCGTCATCACCGTGGCTGCGGTACTGCTGATCGGCCGGGGCCTGGAGCTCTCCGGACTGGTGGACCTGCTCGCGCGTACCATGAAAAAGGCGGGGAAAAACCTCTACGTTCAGATCAGTGTTCTCTCCCTGATCACTGCTTTGGCCTCGGCATTCATGAACAATGTCGGCGCACTGGCCATACTCATGCCGGTTGCCATTCACGTGGCCCGCAAAAACGGACATCCGCCATCGGCCATCCTCATGCCCATTGCCTTTGCATCCCTGCTGGGCGGCATGATCACCCTGATTGGCACACCACCCAACATCATCATCGCCACATTCCGCGCCGACTACTACGAGGAAGCGTTCGGCATGTTCGATTTTGCCCCGGTCGGACTGCCCCTCACGATCATCGGAATCCTGTTCATCGCACTGCTTGGATGGAAACTGCTGCCCAAACGCAAGGGCCAGACCTCTGACAGTGATCTGTTTGAAATCGACAGCTACATCACCGAGGTACGCGTCACCAAAGATTCAAAAATCAGGGGCAAGACCTGCGGCGAAATCAACACGATCACCGAAGAGGAAGTCATGCTCCTGGGACTGGTACGCCAAAAAAAACGCATCCATACACCTTCAAAAGACGAACCGCTTAAAACCAACGACATCCTCATCCTGGAAACAGATGCGGATGGACTCAAAACCTTTATCGACAAGACAGGCGTCAAACTGGTCGGCAATAGAAAATTCCGGAAAGATGCGGAAGGTTCGGACGAAATCGTCCTTCGGGAAGTGGTTGTAATGCCGGACTCGCCCCTGATCGGAAACACGGCCGTCACCCTGAACATGCGGACACGCTATGGCATCAACCTGCTGGCCATTGCCCGACACGACCGCAAGATCCGAAAGCGTATGGACCATGTCCGTTTTGCCAATGGTGACGTACTGCTGCTTCAGGGCCGGAGTGTCACTATTGACGATGTTATCACATCCCTGCGATGCCTGCCACTGGTCGCCCGCGACCTGACCATCGGCAAGCCCAGAAAGGTCGTCTTTGCCCTGGCCATCTTCCTTATCGCCATAGCGACAGTCATCTTCGGCATGCTGCCGGTCCAGATTGCCTTTGCGGCCGGCGCCGTTGCGATGGTGCTGACCGGCTTACTGCCACTAAGGGATATCTATCAGCACATCGACTGGCCGGTGATCGTACTGCTGGGCGCCATGATCCCCGTCGGCGTGGCCTTCGAAACCACCGGTGGTGCCGATCTGCTGGCCGGACAGATCCTTATCCTGGGCGATAGTTATCCGGTCTGGTTCATGGTGGGCCTGGTCATGGTCATCACCATGTTCCTGTCTGACCTGATCAACAATGCCGCCACCATCGTACTCATGGCCCCCATCGGCATCACCATCGCCGGGGCAATGGGAATTTCAGCGGACCCCATGCTGATGGCCATCGCCGTGGGCGGCTCGAGCGCATTCCTGACCCCGATCGGTCACCAATCCAACACACTGGTCATGGGTCCAGGCGGCTACAAATTCAGCGATTACTGGAGGATGGGGCTCCCGCTGGAGATCATCATTGTCCTGATAGGCACCCCGCTTATCCTTTTCTTCTGGCCTGCATAAGCCGGCCTGTGTAACACAAGCCACAGTTTTGAATGACATGAAGGTTTCTGGTGTTGAGTTGGTATATTGCATGAAGGACGTCTGAAGGACGTTTGCTGATGCCTCATGCCGATTTTTGACTTTTTGAATCCATTCACCAAATCCATTTACCATGAGCACGCTCAAAGGAAAACGCATACTGATGTTCGTCGATCATACCTATGAGGATCTGGAACTGTGGTATCCGAAACTCCGGCTCACCGAAGAAGGTGCCGAGGTTGTGGTAGCCGGTCCGGAGGAAGGGGTCGTGTACAACGGCAAAAACGGTTATCCCTGCCGGTCCGATGCCGCCATCAACGACATGGAGGCCAGTGAGTTCGACGCTCTGGTCATCCCGGGTGGATTCGCACCCGACAAGCTGCGGCGCGACCCGCAGGTGCTCAAGCTGACAAGAGAATTTCATGAGGATGGCAAGCCGCTGGCCCACATCTGCCATGCGGGATGGATCCCGATTTCCGCCGATATCATGAAGGGATACCGCTGCACTTCCACACCGGGTATCAAGGACGACCTGAAGAACGCAGGAGCCGATTGGGTGGACAAGGAAGTGGTCGTCGACCGGCACCAGATCAGCAGCCGAAACCCGAACGATCTGCCGGCCTTCTGCCGTGAGATAATCCGGGCATTGCAGTAAACGGAACACCTTACGGCCATACGCCCAAAAGCAGGTACCACGCTGTTAGTGTGATTGCAGCCACAGGCACTCCTACCCCGGCCATAAGGGCTGCCAGACGGGCATTGAGTCCGTATGAAGCGGCAATGATGGAGGCGGTGATCATGGGCGGCATGGCGGCCATGATCACACTGACCTGTATCATGAGCCCCTCGCGTCCAAATATCAGGAAATAAAGCACGAATATGAGCGCCGGTGCCGCAATCATTTTGTAGAACAACCCGAATGCCAGTGGACGGAGCTGTTCCACTGCCCCGGTGAATTTCAGCTGCAGCCCGATCGAGATCAGCGCAACCGGCGTCAGCGTGGCGGCAAATTTATCCAACACATCACGGACCGCGCCGCTGGCTTCCATACCGGCAAGATTCAGGATTATCGCGCCGATGAACACGATAAATGGTGGAAATTCCAGTACGCTTCGGGCTATGTCGCGTTTTCTCTGTTCCCCGGAACTGAAAATCCCGGCCACGATGATTCCCAAAGTGGATGTCACCATGAAGTTTCCGGGTTGATCTACCATGACAGCCACTTCCACACCCTCTGGTCCATACAGCGCTTCGACCACCGGATAACCCAGAAAAGCCGTATTGCCCAGCCCCGCCGTCAGGATCAGGCTGCCCGTCGTCTGACGGCTCCAGCCGCTCCGCCGCCCGACAAACAGCACCACCGGCACGGCCGTCAGGAATATGATCCATGCCGTTGCTACGGGGAAAAGCACATCCACCCCCAGCGAAATCTGCGGCACGTTGATGAGGACCAGTGCCGGCAGGGCCACGTAGATCACATATCTGTTGAGCGTAAGATGTGCATTCTGCGGAATGGCTTTCACATGCTGCAAAAGCACACCTATCAGCAGACTCGCTGCCAGCAGAAGCAGTGGCGCCTGAATCACGAAAATGGGGATTACGGAATGGGGATTACGGGATGGGGATTACGGGATGGGCCGGGGATCGCTCAGATCAAAAGTGGCTTCAAACCGCAGCACATCTTCCAGATAGAGCCGGTAATAGAACTTTTCATCTTCCGGGTCGATTTCCATGGTCCACACATTGATATTGCGCTGCGGCCGCTCTGTGATCGTGAAGTCATCCGCCGGGAAATAGTGCTTCAGGCCGGTGCCCCGCGCGTCGGAGTAACCGCCATACATGTTCTGGTCGTATTCGGTGCCGTCGGGATAGCGATGATCGTGACTCAGATGAAGCCGGTCGTCTCGCATCTGCAAAATCCATGTGCGGGACCGGTCCTCATCCACATAAAACGGGATGCGGATCTCGTCTTCCGTGCACTCCTCCAGGACCATGAGCATGCGCGGATCTTCAAGGGGATGCTCTTCATCCGCGGCTCCCAGACTGAATTCGGTCGTGCGCCCTTCGTAACTGTACCCGCAATATTCACTGAGATTCTCCAGAAATTCCCGTCCGGTGTCGGGCGCAGCCTCGCACGAGTAGAGTAAAAACAGTGCAGCAAAAAGGATCGATAATTTTTTCATGGTCACCAGGTGATATTCTGAGGTTGTCAAAGTTCGGTTTTCCCTTCCATAATCAGAAAAAAAGGGAACAGTTGCACGCACAAATTGGTGGTTGATGCTCCGGATACTTTACTCCTTTGCTGGCAGCGCCGCAACCGCCACGGCATCGATCTCGATCGACTGTCCGCCCGGCAGCTCCCGCACACCGACAATGGACCGGGCCGGATAGCGATCCTCGCTGAAATACTCCCGGTACACGTCATTGACCCGGGCCGCATCCCCCATATGCACCAGGTAAAGCGTCACCTTCACAACGTCATCCATCCGGAACCCGCTCCCTTCCACGACCAGTTTGAGGTTTTCCATGGCGCGTTTGGCCTGACCCGTCATATTCCCCAGGAAGCGCTCATCTGTCTCCGGATCATACGTGCCCTGCCCGGATACATGAAGCTGCCGGAAGCCGCCCGCCGTTATCTCGACAGCCGGATGGTAAGGACCTGATGCCTTGCTGTTTTTCGGATTGTGATATGTTTTTTCCATCTGTTTTTCTCCATTATATTTTCGCCCGTGTCATTGGTTCAGCATGGAACGAACCGTCAGCGCCACCTGCGACAGTTCCACTTCGTGCAGGTCTGCCCGGTGATGCTGCAGCACCGACACGTCCTTCAGACCCGAGCCCGTCAGCATCATCACCACACTGGCATCCCCTTCCAGCTTGCCGGACGCCCGCAGCTTCCGGATTGCGCAGAGGCTGGTCGCCGACGCCGGCTCCACAAAAAAACCGGATGCCGCCAGCCGCTTCTGCGATTCCAGGATCTCCTCCTCGGTCACATCCTCGGCCAGCCATCCGTGCCTGGCGGCCTTGTCGATGATCTCGTTGCCTCCCATCGGATTGCCGGTCGTAATGGCCTCCGCGACCGTATGGAAGCCTGTAAACGGGATCACCTCCTTTTTGCCCTGCTTGATGGCGCTGACAATCGGACTGTTGTTCCGTGCCTGCACCACAATCATTTTCGGAAGCTTCCGTATGATCCCTGCTTCCATCAGCTCCCGATAGCCCTTGAAAACGCCCCGCGTGTGCCCGCAGGCAGACGTCGGGATGGCAATGTAATCCGGCACCTCCCCCTCCATCTGCTCAAAGAGCTCAAATGCCGCCATTTTATAGCCCTCCACGCGGATCGGCCCGTTGCCCGAAACCATGCGCAGCGACAGCCCGCCGGCCATCTCCAGAAGCTGCTTTTTTATCAGAGAATAATCGGGCCCGCGCACCTTCAACACCCTGGCGCCATGGATGCCCATGGCCATGATCTTCTCCCTGGGTGTGAACCCGGGCACGAAAACGATGGCCTTCATTCCCGCTTTCGCCGCATAGGCTGCAATGGAATTCCCCATGTTTCCGGTGGATATGGTTGCAGTCACCTCTTCGCCCATCTCCCTGGCCATGGCGATGCATGTCAGCGATCCGCGGTCCTTGAAACTCCATGTGGGATTCTGAGTCTCGTTTTTCAGCAGCAGCCGGTCGATGCCGGTATACTCCGCCAACTTGCGGTCGGCGGGGAGGAGCGCCGTTTGTCCCTCGCCCAGGGAAACGGAAACATCGAGCTGTGAAAAAGGCAGGAAATCGCGAAACCGGTCCCACAGATACCGCCCCGGCCTGATCCTGGCCTTGCCGATATCCGCCGTCCTCACTTCGAGCGATTCCCC
>RECX01000063.1 GCA_007693825.1 Balneolaceae bacterium | reverse complement strand
AACACCGCCTGGTGTTTGATGACACGCCGCTGAAGCAGGTAGCCCGGACGCTGGAACGCTGGTACCGCGTGGAAGTGGTGCTGAGCGAACCGGAGCTGGGTGACCTTCGGGTGACCGCAACATTTGAAAACGAACCGCTGTACGAGGTGTTCCGGAGCCTGTCGCTGAGCCTGAACCTGGACTACGACATAGAGGGCAGGCAGATCTTTTTTTCCTGCCGTCACCCGTAGTCGCAATAAAGGGTTGTTCAAGCAGCTGCAGATCTCGTGATGTCTGCAATTGTCCAGTTGCGTATATAATATGAAGCCGGAAAATCCATCTTATCATTCTGTATTGACAGTTTTGACCCTGGCCGTTATTTGCTTTTCGAGTGCGGCATTCGGACAAAACAGACAAGGGAATGAAACGGACACCCTTGCCGTTGCCAAGTACATGTACTTCGCCCCTGCTACAATGAGTGAGGCAAATCAAGAGATGCTGAACCAGGTTTTAACATTGAATTTTGACGGAATCACGGTTGAGCAGGCCCTTAAGAAGATTGCAGTTAAAGCGGGTCTTCGAATTCAGTTCAGTAAAGATGTGACCCTGGTCAACTGGGATGCACCCGTCCATCTTCAGATGAACACAACTGTTGCAGGAGCCATTTATGCGGTGCTGCATTATGCCGAAAAATATCATGTAAGGCTGCTCGTAACCAGGCATGGCCAGCTTATCTTGTCGCAAGCCGAAGATTACAAGCAGGGGGACGATAAAACGGAATCGATTTCCATTGTGGAAGTACAAGAGCAGTACGGCACCCTCTCAGGCAGAGTGATTGATAGCTTAACCGGTAAACCTTTATACGGCGCAAATATCATTTTGCATAATACGGCTATTGGCACCTCTTCAAATGACGAAGGGGAATTTACCATTGTATGGCTTCCGGCGGGAGACCAGTCTATTGCCGTGCGTTATATGGGATACATATCCAGGATCCTGCCCCTTTCCGTTATTCCGGGAGAAACAATGGAAAAGAATATTTTTTTGGAGCCGGACCAGTTGGAAGGTGATGGAGTCACTATTTACACCCAGGCCTTTGGTCAGGCCCGTGCCATCCGGCAGCAGCTCAATGCCAATACGATTGTAAATGTAGTGTCAGAGACCCGGTTCCGGGAACTTCCGGATGCCAATGCAGCCGAGTCCATTGGAAGGCTTCCCGGGGTATCCGTGATCAGAGCAGCAGGTGAGGGACAAAAAGTGGCTATTCGGGGGATGGGACCTCAGTACAGTTCCATAACCATCGACGGTAACAGAGTACCGGGGACGGATGGGGACCGGTCGTTCAACCTGAGCATGATCACCCCCGATATGCTTGCGGGAATCGAGGTTTACAAGTCGATCAGGCCGGATATGGACGCCGATGCCATTGGCGGTTCGGTAAACATCCGCATGGGAGAAGCCGCCGGTGAAACAAGATTTCGCGTCAATCTCGAAAGCGGCTATAACAATCAGATCACCGGGGTCGGAAACTACAAGGGCTCCATCCTGGGAAGCAGCCGCTTCCTGAAAGAAAGGCTGGGTGTTATGGCTTTTGCAAGCGCCCAGGATGTGGACCGCAGCGCACACATCTTCAGCTCCTCCTATACCATCCTTCGGGACAAACGTCCGGATGAACCCCATGCCCCCGTAGTGGTTAACAGCCTTAGTATTACCGATGTCCAAAGCACCCGACAGCGCTACGGTGGCGGGTTGTCACTGGACTGGCGTCTCCCTGGAGGCCGCCTCTTCGTGAACAATGTTTACAGCCAGCAGAATCGTGAAGAAATTCGTTATCAACGGCGCTATCATCTTGAAAGCAACCTGCAGGAGTGGCTGCCCGGCAGAGTCAGGCGCAATATTTTTACCCTAAACAGCACACTCGCCGGAGAACATTCATTTTCCGGTTTGGAAGTGGAATGGCGGCTCAACAGAAGCGTCTCTGCCTACAACGTACCCCACCAGCACCGGGGGTGGTTCAGGGAACCAAATGCACTGGATCTGGCGGGTGCCGATCTGTCTGGCGGACCGGAAATCATCCCCACGTTTGCCAGAAACCGGCCGGATCTGGCGTACCTTGAGAGCTTGATAAATCAGGAAAGTGAAGAACAACAAACAAACCTGAGCGCCTCCATGGACATCAAGGTACCCGTTGTTATGGGACGCCACGCCGCAGGATATTTCAAGTTCGGAGGAAAGCACTACCATAATTATCGGGACCGCCTGTCTACCGGCTACCGGGTCCATAGTTGGGATGTACCCAACCTGTTCAATAACCCCAATTCCATGTTTCCGTGGCTGGTCAACGAGAACGGAAGGGCCAGCATGATACCTTTCATTACGGATCCTGACCGGCGTTATTTTATCCTGGACGGGCAATATGAGATTGCGCACATGCCGTCAATCAGGCTGATAGATCAGATTTGGGATAATTATTCTGACTTGTACCGGACCCTGTATTTCTATCGCTTTGACGATTATGAAGCGACAGAGCGTCTCACGGCTGGATATATCATGGCAGAGTTCACAATCGGTTCCCGTCTAATGATCCTTCCGGGCGTCCGTTATGAGCACGAACACTCCGAATACAAGGCAATGGTGGGCTCATTCCAGGTTAAACCTGAAGATATCGATGAATATGAAATTAATCATCGAGCCAGCGATTCACTCAGTACGCGCAATGTGGGGATGTGGTTTCCAATGGTGCAGGCGCGCTATCGGGTGACGGATTGGTTCGATATTCGCGCCGCCCGGACCGTCACGACATCAAGGCCTCATTTTTTAGATATTTCACCAAGGTTGATGATACAATACGATGGGGGGATAGTTACCCGGTCGAACACACAAATCAAACCGATTCGCGCAGTCAATTACGACCTGTTCCTCACATTCAACCACAACCGTTTTGGGTTGGTTACCATTGGCGGTTTCTACAAAGAGGTTGAAGATTTGATTTACATCCGCAATGCCCGGATTGTTTACCCGGATAAGATGGAGCTTCCGCAAAACACGCGAAGGTTTCAGATAACCGAACCGGTCAATAACGAAAATCTCACAACGGTGCACGGATTGGAGGTTGAGTGGCAAAGCAACCTGACCTGGCTGCCGTCACCATTCAACGGGTTGGTGTTGAATGCCAACTATTCGCGGGTATTTTCGGAAGCGCATTATCACAGTTTTGAATTCAGGCGCACCTCCGAAGGAATCGTGGGTGTCGACACCTTCAGGACCGCCCCCATGGTGCATCAGGCCGACCACATCGCCAATATGTCGGTGGGATATGATTATCGCGGGTTTTCGTCCCGCGTATCCATGCAATATCAGGGAGCTACATTGAGAAGTATTGGTGACCGTCCCGAAACAGACTGGTATACCGACGATTATCTGCGCTTTGATGCCAGTATCCGGCAGCGCTTTTTTGGAGGGGCATTAAGTATCTTTGCCAACCTTCACAATATCACCAACCGGGAAGACCGCACCTCACAGTTTACCTACGATCTCCCCCGATCTATGGAATACTATGGAGCGACTTTTGACATCGGATTGGAATATCGTTTTTGATGAACGAAGCCGGTTGGATGAAGCCGGACAAACGAAGCAGAATGAGCGAAGCTGGATAATCGAAGCAGGACAAACGAAGCCGGATCAAGAATGTTGGGGACATGACCCGCATGTCCTTAGCGGCTCAAGGGATACTGCAATATTGTTATACCATTCTTGAACATTCACAGATAATTTGCCATTTTAGGGCAACTTAACCGGTTAAAACAGCAGATGATATTATTTTTTCTGCACCATGAAATGGCATTCAGAAACCCAGATGAACCGCAAATCCCTAACCAGATGAACAACAAATCCCTTTTGCTTCTTGTTGTCATTATTTTTTCAATCAATTTGCCGGCCATAAGCCTTCAAAGTAACCGGCCTGCGATAAGCCAGAATGCTGTCCAGCTGTCTGAAAACCAGAAAAGTTACCCGCGTTTACTGGTATTTGATCACGATAAAAGTGAAATCATCAGAAAAATTGAGGACAAGGAGTGGGCTGAGCAGATCTACGGCAGCATGCTGGCCCGGGTAACTCCCTATGTTGATCGCCACCAGACAGATCCGGAGTGGATCCTGTCACGCTACCAGATGAACTGGAAGCCCGGAGCTCATTTCACTACGCATATTTCCGATCCGTCAGGCACCGGACTGATCGCCCGGAGTGGCAATGCCCCGTATCCAACCGTCCGGGTTACCACACATAAAAGGCCGCCTGTCGCACCGGATGGATATCGATATCGGACCCCATCCCTCGAGGAAATCACGCCGTACGATACCAACTCTCTCTGGTACATGCAGACTTCCGGCCCGTCCGGCGAGTGGAGCCGGGCCGAACCTCGCCTGCTTACAGGTTTCATAAATGGGACAATCAATTCTCTGGCTGCAGAATCGGCGATCCTCTACTGGCTTACCGGAGAGGAGCGCTATGCCCGGTTTTCATCGGATATCCTCTTTCAATGGGCGCGTGGCGCCTATTATCAGGATGCTGTGGAAGGCGCCGGCCGCAACGGGCTGTTCTGTGTCCAGTCACTGGGGGACCGGTCCTACGACGACCTGGTGATCGCCTACGATTTTGTGCGCCTTTTCATGGATGAGGCAGGCTATGAAACCCGCTTCTTTCAACCGGTTTTTGAGAAGCTTGCAAAAACCACCAAGCTGCGGGGTTTTATCACCAACAACTGGTATGCCGCCCAGACGACCACGCTTGTTTACAACGCCCTGTCACTGGATG
>RECX01000209.1 GCA_007693825.1 Balneolaceae bacterium | reverse complement strand
GGAAAAAGCGCGCAGATCCCGCTCTTCGTCTGGCTGCCGGATGCCATGGCCGGACCGACACCCGTCTCGGCGCTCATCCACGCCGCCACCATGGTCACCTCCGGCATCTATGTAATTTCACGGCTATCGCCGTTTTTCATGCAGTCCCCGGAACTGATGCTCCTGGTGGCCGTTATCGGCGCGTTCACTGCGATCATCGCTGCAACCATCGCCCTGACCAAGTACGACATCAAGGCCGTTCTGGCCTACTCCACCGTTTCCCAGCTCGGGTTCATGTTCCTTGCCCTCGGTTCCGGCGCCTACGTCGCCGCCATGTTCCATGTGGTCACGCATGCGTTCTTCAAGGCCTGCCTCTTTCTCGGCTCCGGCTCGGTGATCCATGCCATGCATCACGTCGAGCACAAACTGCATGAGGAAGGCAAACATGTGCATTTCGACCCTCAGGATATGCGAAACATGGGCGGGCTCCGCAAATACCTGCCTGATACCTACAAGACGTTCCTTATTGCCACCATCGCCATTGCCGGTATTCCGCCGCTGGCCGGCTTCTTCTCCAAGGACGAGATCCTGGTGATGACGTTCAACGCCGGCATGGGAACCTACGGCGCGGTCTATATCGGACTCTGGGCCATGGCCCTCATCACCGCCTTCATGACAGCTTTCTACATGTTCCGGCTCACCCTTGGAACATTCCACGGGGAATTCCGCCTGCCTCAAAAGGTGGCCGAAGCCAAAGGCGCCGAAAGGCACCTTCACGAAAGCCCGTTCACCATGACTTCCGTGCTGTGGGTGCTGGCCGGCCTCTCGATCGCCGGCGGCTTCATCGGGATACCCAATTTCGTGGTGGCTACATTCACCGGCACGGCCGATGTCAACCTGCTGTCCAACTGGCTCGATAAAACCACGATGGATGCGGAACTGACCCTCAGCAAACTGGTGGAATGGTTCCTGCTCTTCGGATCGGTCCTGGTGGCTGCATTCGGAATAATTTTCGCCTACCGCCTCTTTGAAGGCGACCAGCTGGAAGCATCCGATGCCCGGATATCAGAACGGTTCGGCGCCCTCTACCGGGTGTGGAGCGAAAAATACAAGATCGATGAGATCTACGAAGGCGGAATCGTCCGTCCAACCGTACGCTTCTCCGAACGTTTCCTGGCTGTTTTCGATATGAAAGGGATCGACGGCTTTGTCAATTTCGTGGCCGCGATAGTCCGCTTTGCCGGCGGTGTGGCCCGCTACTTCCAAACCGGACTTATCCAGTCCTACGCATACGGAATCGTCCTCGGGGTGATCCTGGTCATTTTCATGTTGCTGTTCCGATAAACATCACATATTTCCGATGGAATTACTGTTAAATATCGTCATTTATCTGCCGCTTTTCGGAGCTCTGCTCCTGCTGTTCATCAGGCAGGATGATTGGGTGCGATGGACCAGCCTCCTGGTCACTACGGCAACATTCGTGCTCTCGATTCCACTGCTGCTCCAGTTCGATATCACATCCACCGGAACAGCCCAGTACCTTACGGTCGGGGAACCGTTCATGGGCGACTGGGACGTCAAATACATGGTGGGACTGGACGGGCTGAGCGTGCTCCTGTTCATGCTCACCACGTTTATGGCACCCATCGTCGTGCTTTCCTCGTGGACATCGATCAGGAAGCACGTGGCCGGCTTCTACTCCATGCTGCTCATTCTCCAGACCGGATCTCTCGGTGTTTTTGCCGCTCTCGACCTGTTCATGTTCTACATCTTTTTTGAGCTCACGCAGATCCCCATGTTCTTCCTGATCGGTATCTGGGGCGGGGAGGACAGGATTTACGCCACCGTCAAATTCTTCATCTACACCCTGGTCGGATGGCTTCTTATGCTTGTGGCCCTGATCTATGTGGGATTCGCTGCCGGCAACATGGTCAATGACGGGATCTTCACCACCGACTGGCGCCTCATCACCAGCCCGGAATTCCAGCTCGGACTTGTTGAGCAAACCTGGCTCTTCCTGACCTTCGGCTTCGCATTCTGCATCAAGGTACCGATATTCCCGTTCCACAGCTGGCTCCCCCTGGCTCACACGGAAGCACCCACCGCCGGATCCGTGGTGCTCGCCGCCATCGCCCTTAAAATGGGTACCTATGCCATTTTGCGGTACCTCATCCCCCTTTTCCCCAATGCCGCCATCGCATTCGCACCCATGTTCGCCGTCCTCGGTGTCATCGGCATCATCTACGGCGCACTCGTGGCGATGGTACAAAAGGATGTGAAAAAGCTGGTCGCCTACTCCTCAATCAGCCACCTCGGCTTCGTCGTGCTGGGCATGTTCGCCTTCAATACCATTGGCGCCCAGGGAGCGATCATCCAGATGGTCAACCACGGCCTTTCCACCGGGGCCCTGTTTATCATTGTCGGCATGCTCTACGAGCGCCGGCACAGCCGCCTGATCTCCGACTTCGGCGGCGTGGCCAAAATGATGCCCGTCCTCACCGTGATGTTCATGATCGCAACGCTGGCATCCATTGGATTGCCCGGCCTTAACGGGTTCGTCGGGGAATTCCTTATCCTGGTCGGGACATTCAACTCCGAGGTGCTTGGCTCCCCCTGGTACGCGGTCCTGGCCGCCGTTGGTGTTATCCTGGCCGCCGGTTACATGCTCTGGATGTTCCAGAGAGTGATGTTCGGGCCCATTACCCACGAAGAAAACAAAAAGCTGACGGATATCAATACCCGTGAGATCGGACTGCTCGTACCCATTATGATCTTCATCGTGTGGATTGGAATCCGTCCGACAGACTTTACCAGATACTCCGAAGCCCAGGTCACCTGGATGCTTGAGGATACCCAAACCAGGGCCGGTATGATCGCCGGCAATGCCGCCGGGGAACAGCTGCCATCATGGGCCCTGAAACTTTACGCCGTCACCCCGCATCTGGCAGACGCCATGGATATGGCGGACGGGGACGCCGATGTTTCGGTTGGTGTAACCCCTGCAGATGCAAATAAAGGAACCGGCGTCACTGATGCAGCCGGTGACGTCCATGAATCCGGTACGAAAGATGCAATTCGTAACACCAATACAAAAAAGGAATCACAATGAAAGCACTCCAGCCAGCAGAAATCGAAAAAGAGCTCAGGTCCCTTGACGGATGGAGCGTAGAAGGAGACAAGCTCACAAAGCAGTTCACTTTCGCCGACTTCCGTGAAGCAATGGCTTTCATGGTGCGGGTCGCTTTTGAAGCCGAAGAGCAGGTCCATCATCCCGAATTTTTCAATGTCTACAAGGACGTGAAAATCCAGCTGGCCACACACGATGCCGGCGGAAAGATTACCACTAAAGACATCGCACTGGCGAAACGTATCGACACTATCTGATCGAACGTATCGACGCTATCTAACCGACATTCATGGAATCAGCAAACGAATTATTGACCATTTTACCCTTGATCATCATCGGTGCGGCGGGACTTTTCGTGATGATGCTCGATGCCTTCACCGGAAGCGCCCGGCTGGCGTACGTGTCCACCATCCTCTTTTCGGCCGCCGCACTGGCCGTAGCTGTCTCAGACCTGTTCGGGCCCATGGGGGAATCGTTTCACGGCCTGGTCACCTATGGAGGAACCGCCGCCTTCGGTATGGTACTGGTGATGATGGGAACCCTGTTTTCCGTGATCCTGAGCCGGGATTACCTGGAAAAAACAGGGAGGCATATCGCCGAGGTCTACTCCATGATCCTTTTTGCGGCTTTCGGTATGCTCCTGCTGGTTGCATCCAACAACCTGATCACACTCTTTCTGGGCATCGAAACCATGTCCATCTCGCTCTACGTGCTGGCCGGGCTGGTCAAGAACGAGAAGAAGTCGGTGGAAGCCGCACTCAAGTATTTCCTGCTCGGGGCTTTTGCGACCGGTTTTCTGCTCTACGGCATTGCCTTGCTGTACGGTGCATCCGGTTCCACGTTCCTGGTGGATATTGCCGCCACAGAAGAAAAGGGGATGATCTACTGGGCCGGAGTCGGTTTGCTTCTGGTTGGATTTTTCTTCAAGATCTCGGCCGTGCCTTTCCACATGTGGACCCCGGACGTGTACCAGGGAGCGCCCACGACCATTACCGCTTTCATGGCTACGGCTTCCAAATCAGCAGCATTTGTCGCTTTCATCCTGGTGCTCAGCCGCGCCCTGCCCGATGCACGGGCCGAATGGAGTGATGTGATCTGGCTGTTTGCCGTGCTGACCATGGTGATCGGGAATATCCTCGCCCTGGTTCAGGATAACGTGAAGCGCATGCTGGCCTATTCCAGCATCGCCCATGCCGGCTACATCATGATCGGCCTGGCTGCCGGTACACCCGCCGCTTACAGCGCTGTGCTGTTCTATCTGTTTGCCTACACACTCATGAATATCGGCGCTTTCGGTATCGTTGCCTACTATGAGTGGCACAAGGGGTACGATTTCACCGATATCCAAAACTACTCCGGCCTCGGATTCCAGCAGCCGATCATCGGGGTGCTCATGTCCATTTTCCTCTTTTCCATGGTGGGAATCCCACCCTTTGCCGGATTTATCGGCAAATACCGTGTCTTCGCCGCGGCAGTAGATGAAGGACTGATCAGCCTGGTAGTGATCGGTGTCCTGGCCAGCGCCGCCAGTGTGTACTATTACCTGCGGGTGCTGGTCCACATGTACATGAAAGAAAACGGGAACGGCATCACTCTCACACGTCCGGGTACCCTCTATTCGGCCGTACTGCTGCTTCTCGCTGCCCTGACGATCTATTTCGGTATCAACCCGGGCATACTCACCGACCTGCTGGGCTCGTTCAAGTCCGTGACTTATTAAAGTGTGAACCATGAAACGGCGACCTGTTACGGTGCGATATCAAACTGTGACCGGTTACGGCCGTGTCTCGCCATGAAATAGTCCCGCCACGCAGCCTTGCACAGCGCAAAATAATTGCAACAGAAGCATAATGTCGTTATATTTGCGCCGCCTGCCGCTGGAAACGCCAGCGGCTGTTTACACTAAACAACCGAAGGTGACTATGAAAACCAATTTTTATGAAGTAACCTTTATCATCAACCCGGTCCTTGAAGAAGACCAGGTGAAAGAGGTGAAGGAAGGCTTCGAATCCTTTATAAAGGAACGAGGAGCCGAGATTGATGAAGTGGATGAGTGGGGCATCAAGCGCCTCGCCTATGAAATGGACGGGAAAAACAGCGGCTACTACGTGAATGCCTATTTTCACGCGCCCGGTACCATCGTCAGCGAGCTGGAACGGTATTTCAAACTGCAGGAGAATATCATCAGGAATATCGTCCTCAAGTATGACAACAAAATGCTGAAGCACAGGGATCTCCAGAAAAAAGGCAAGCTTCCTGTGATATTCAGTGAAACTCCCGAAGAGGAGTGATCGCAACCCCCACCCATTTCAAAAGATTCTGAACATGTTAAAAAATCCCGCACACCCCAAAAAAGGCAACCTCAAGGAGAAAGAGTGCAAATTCTCCAGAGTGGGCGTTGTCTATATCGATTACAAGGATGTCGACACCCTGGAGCGCTTTATCAATGACCAGGGCAAGATTCTTCCCCGTCGTGTAACCGGAACCAGTGCCAAATACCAGCGTCAGCTTGCCCTTGCCGTAAAACGCGCAAGACATCTCGGACTGCTTCCGTTTGTTGCTGAAAACCTCAGATAATCACCTATCCAGGAGTCTATTATGCAAGTCATACTAAAAGAAGATGTAGAGAAACTGGGGCTGGCCGGTGAAGTTGTTGAGGTTAAGGACGGTTACGGAAGAAACTACCTCATACCAAACGGCAAAGCCGTGCTCGCCACCCCCGGTGCCCGCAAAATGGTCGATCAGCAGATGAAGAAGGTGCTGGAACAGCGCCTGGCCAACCTCGACACTGCCAAGGAAATCGCCGAGGCGCTCCAGGGAACCAATGTCACCATCGCCGTCAAGGCCGGTGAAGAAGGCAAGATCTTCGGCACGGTTACCAACGTACAGATCGCCGAAGCACTCAAGGAGAAAGGCTTCGACATCGATCGCCGCAAGGTCCAGATCGACGAAGATGTCAAGCAGCTCGGCGAATACACCGCAACGATCAACCTGCACGAAGAGGTAAAAGCCAGCCTTACCTTCTGGGTCGTCAAAGCCCAGGATTGATTGTTCCGGTAAGACTATTTGCCGCAAAGCCATCGTTTAAAAAAGGAAATGCAGCTTCTGTGTTTCCTTTTTTTTTGGTAACGAAACCGTCCTCTTGAGAAAACGGATTCTCTTTCTGACCATCGCATGCTGCCTGTGGGCACAGTCGAATCTGCAGGCACAGATCTCACTGGAAAGAGAGCGGCTCATCGCGGTGCAAGATAGTGACTCCGTGATGACACTGGACCGGTGGATCATTCCCGGCACCTTCCGCGTAACAGCCGATACCGTGGCATTGCCTGAAGAGGAATGGACCCTCTATCCCGTCAGCGGCCGTTGGAGCTGGGATGCCGGCCCCCTGGAACGCTCCCGGTTCGACACGCTCCATTTCCGCTATGAGTTCCGGCCGCTGGACCTTCCGGTAAGCATGCAGGCGAGAGAACTGATTATCCCCGATACCGCCGACGTACGGTTTGAACCGGAGGAAGATGTCCGGATTGCCCGCCGTCCGCTGCGGCAGCAGGACCTGTTCGCCGACACCCGACTGCAGCGAAGCGGGAGCCTGAGACGCGGTATTGTCGCCGGAACCAACCAGGACCTGTCACTGGAAAGCGGACTCCACTTTGAGATCAGCGGCCAGATCACCGACGATATTGAGGTTGTCGCCTCTCTGACCGACCGCAGTACCCCCATCCAGCCCGATGGCACCACACAGACACTGCGCGAATTTGACCAGGTATACATTCGCCTGATGCACGAAATGGGCATGATGCAGATGGGGGATATCGACATGCGGCTGGACCAGAGCAGTTTCGCCGTCATCGATCGCCGGCTGCAGGGCGTCGGACTCCGGGCCGACCTCAACAGGTTCGGCGCCTATGAGGGATCCGCAGCCGTGGTGCGCGGACAGTACCGGGAAATGCAGTTCACCGGTGAAGACGGTGTGCAGGGCCCGTACCGCCTCAGCGGTGCAGAAAATGAACAGTTTATCATTGTGCTTGCCGGATCGGAACGGGTCTACATTAACGGTGAGCGCATGACCCGGGGAGAGGAAAACGACTATATCATAGACTACGGCCTTGGTGAGATTACCTTCACATCCAACAGAATCATCACCGACCACTCCCGCATAACCGTCGATTTTCAGTATCTGCGCGACGCCTACACCCGCAGCGTCGTTGCCGCAGAGGCCCAGCACGACCATCTGCTCAACAACCGCCTGTCCTTCGGAGTCTCCGCCATCAGGGAAGCGGATAACGTCAACCTGAGCACGCAGCTCTTCCTCACCGAACAGGAACGCGAGGTGCTGCGGCAGGCGGGCGACGATCCCGACAAAGCCGTCGTGAGCGGGGCAGACTCCGTCGGGTTCCGCCGCGACGCCGATTTTCTGTTGTACAGCAGGGTGGATACGGTCTTCCAGGGACAGCAGTACCGGATATTCCAACACCTGCCCGGCGACTCGTCCGGCGTATACCGTGTGCAGTTCAGCCGGGTACCGGATGGCGAAGGCGATTACCGCCGTGTCGGACGCGCAGCCAACGGCATCCTCTATGAATGGGCCGGACCCGGAATGGGCAACTACATGCCGCAGCGCCGCCTTTCACGTCCCGTCGAGCAGAGCATGGTGGCGCTCAGAAGCCGGCTCAGGGCCACGCAAAACCTGAATGTTTACGGGGAGTGGGCCGCCAGCCATTTCGATCGGAACCGGCTCTCATCCATCGACAACGAGAACAACAACGACATGAGCTTTCTCGCAGGTGTGCAGCTCGAACCCGTATCCACCCGCCTCGGTGTTATTTCACTGGATGTGAGGGGGCGCTACGAAGGGAAGGATTTTGCGTATTTCGACCGGGTGCGCGAAGTGGAGTTTGAACGCCGCTGGAACCTCACCCATATTGACGCTTCAAGGGAAGAGCGGCTGGAAGGATCCGCACGGTGGGCTCCCGCAGGGAACACGCACCTGGATATCGGTGCCGGGACGATAAGCCGCAGCGGTTTTCGGGGCCTGCGAGGCGACCTGCACTTCCTGTCACGTGAAGAAGGGCTTCCGGCGCTGGATTACCGGCTGGAACGCATTGAAAGCGAGGACCGTAATTTCGGTGAAGACGGGAACTGGTGGCGACAGCGCGGCCGTATTGACTACGAGATTTCGTTGCCGGTCGGGTATCTCCAGCCGGAACTGGAGTTTGAACAGGAAGAACGCCTGCAAAAAGTTGCCGGCTCAGGCTCCGCGGGTTCAGGTTCTCCGGGTTCGCCTGATTCGCTTCTGGCCGGTTCCCTCAGGTTTCTGGAAGTCGGACCCGGTCTCTATTACCATCTGAGCGACCGTTTCCGCATCGGAAGCACGATCCGGTACCGCAAGGACGAAGGGGTCATCGGCGGAGGTCTCACGGATGAATCCAGGGGAATCACCCAGCGCTATGTCGTGGACTACAGGCATGGGTCGCTTTTCCAGACCAGGAATACTGTCGGAGTGAGGCAGCGCCGGTTCGAGGAAATATTCCGGTTGGAACAGCAGCGGACGGACAGCAGGGGCGTGCTGGTCCGGTCGGTCACCGATTACCGTCCATGGAACCGGTTCATCGATACCCAGGTTCTGTACGATGCCAACACCGAACGCCGGGCGCTTCTCCAGGAGGCCTTCATCGAAGTGGGACCCGAACTCGGGCAGTATGTGTGGATCGATCTCAACGACGACGGTGTGCAGCAGGTGGACGAATTCTTCCCCGAACAAAGTCCCAACGAAGGAAGCTTCATCAAGCAGCTGGTCCCGTCGGATGAGCTGTTTCCGGTGATCGCCCTCAGGGTACGCTGGCGTACAGCCGTGGATCCGGCGCAGATCATCGATTCCCATGATGCACGCTATTCCAATTGGCTGCACTTTCTGTCGGGGATCCGCTGGCACTCGATTGTGGATATCCGGGAAGAAAGCCGCACCGGACAGCTGGAGGATATTTACCTGATGCGCCTGCACCGCTTTCGCGACGATTCACTCACGATCAACGGGCGCATCTTTATCGAACAGGACGTGGAACTCTTCCGGAACAACACGCGCCGTGAACTGCGTGTGACTGCCGACCGGTTGCGGTCACAGCAGCAACAGGCGAGCGGCCTTGAAAAACGCCGGGCAGACCATCTCAGGATAAGGGCTGGCGGACGGGTTTCCCGGCGATACCGGATCATCGCAGCGGCATCACTGGGGCGCAATGAAAACAGCAGTGAAACGTTTGCCTCGCGCAATTATGCCATCAGCGGCGGGGAGCTCCGGCCGCGGGTGGATATGCGATGGAGCGCCTCGCTTCAATCCGGAGCAGGATTTTCGGTTGTTCGAAGAACAGACAGCCATCCGGAGAATCCGGCAACGGTGAACGGCACTACCGTGCATCTGGATGCGCGAACGAGCCTCGGAAGGAGGCTTCAGGCTGCCGCACGCATGGAATACCGCCGTTTTGAATTAACCGGGGGACCATCCAGCAGCATGGGTGAGTTCGAGCTTACCGATGGAGCCGGCATTGGCAACACCTGGGCATGGTCGCTGCAATCTGATTATCGCATCAGTGATTTTCTAAGGGCCAGCCTGCAGTATGACGGACGCACCGTGCCGGGCCGGCCATCCATCCAGACACTCAGATTCACTGTAAATGCGGTTTTTTAAACGGAAGAAAGCATATGATAAAGGGCTGCTTTTTTTCAAATAAGAAAAAAATCAGGCAACAAGCGGTCGGATATCTCCGTTTGATGAAAAACGCAATACAAAAACCGCCATTTTTTTAGTATTTCCTGCAAGGCATATTTTTCAAGTTTTTGTATTATTGGAGTGGATTTGTTTCAGGCCAATGCTATATCACTGATTCATGTGTGTTTCAAGATAGTCAGGATGTCACCGGCCTTTGACATTTGATGCAAAATAGTCTATAATCACCGTATTGCGAATTGTCTTTACACGAATACAACATTAGGTAAAAATCGGAGAATCGTATGACCCTCTCGTTTAGTGCACTGCTTTTCCAGGGCGCCCTGGAAGAAGGCTTATTCAACATGCTCGTCGGGTATTTCAATGAAGGTGGTCCGTTCATGTGGCCTGTACTCATTGCTCTCATCCTTGGACTTGCCATTTTTCTCGAGCGGCTGATCACGCTCAACAGAGCCGACATCAACACGCGAAAATTCATCCTTGATGTGAAAGAAGCATTACAGGATGGTGGAATCCAATCCGCTGAAGAGCTCTGCTCCTCCACAAGAGGTCCGGTTGCTTCGGTATTTCAGGCGGGTCTCCTTCGCGCCGACGAAGGTATTGACGCCGCTGAAAAAGCGATCCAGTCCTACGGATCCATCGAAATGAGCTTCCTTGAAAGAGGACTTGTCTGGCTCTCACTTTTCATCGCCATCGCACCCATGCTCGGATTTACCGGAACGGTTATCGGGATGATCCAGGCATTTGATGCCATTGAGGCGGCCGGTGACATTTCACCGAGTCTTGTAGCCGGTGGTATCAAAGTGGCCCTTCTCACGACAGCTTCCGGTCTGATCGCCGGTATCATCCTGCAGGTAGGGTACAACTATTGCGTTTCCAAAATAGACCGGCTGGTTGTGGATATGGAAGAAAGCTCCATTGTACTGGTCGACTCCATCGCACTCCTTAAGCAGGGCAAGCAGATTATCTCTGACGAAGAGCTTGCCGAACGCAGTGCCGGCAAAGACGATACTTCGGAAGAAGAAAAATCCGATTCGTAACCACTTACTTACCAATTACCACATATTATGTATGTACCTATAGCTATCGGACTGATGCTGGCATTGGTGGTCATCGGAGTGGGATCCATGATCGGATTCGGAATAAAAAATATCATCCAGGGCAAACAGGATGTGACAAAGATCCTTGTCTATCTGGTCCCCGCCGTGATATTTGGTATTTCCTATCTGATTACCGGAGCCGTTACCGATGCGGCCATGCTTACCATGCTGATCACAATGGCGCTTCTTGCCGTCATGCTGATCATTACCGGTCTTCGCACTACATTTAAATTCTGATTTCAGATATGCAACTAAAAAAACGTTCTCGTGAAGTAGCGGAAGTGCCTCAGGCGGGGATGGCGGATATCGCCTTCCTTCTCCTGATTTTCTTTCTCGTGGTCACGACTATCGACGTTGACACCGGTATTGGGATGCAGCTGCCGCCGCCGCCGGATCCCGACCAGGAGCCGCCTCCCATCCGGGAACGGAACCTGATGAACATACTGGTCAATGCCCAGGGCTTTATCTTGATCAATGAAGAACGTGCAAGCCTCCCTGAAGTGAGGCAGCTGGTCATTGATTTTGTTGACAATGTAAACCGTGCCCAGGACCCCAATCTCTCGGAAGATCCGCGCCAGGCCATCGTATCGATTAAAACGGACAGGCAAACACCGTATGAGATCTATATCGACATGCTTGACGAGGTGATCGGTGCCTATCGTCAACTCAGGGATGAGGCATCCATGAGGGAGTTCGGAATTCCCTACCGGCAGTATCAGGCACGTGTAAGCCGGGAAGACAACGTCATCCGTGAAATGTATCCTCAAAACATCTCTCTGGCCGAGCCTGATCCGGGAACCTAAAATTATCCTGATATTGTTATGTCAAAATTTCAGAAAAAACAGGCCAAAACCAAGCAGCAGGTTCCAACCGCCGCCATGCCGGACATCATCTTCATGCTGCTTATTTTCTTCATGGTGGTGACGGTATTGCGCGAAGTGGAGCTGCAGGTCCGGGTTGACTTTACGCGCGCCGACAACATCGAGAAAATCGAGCAGAAGCGTCTGGTCAGCTACGTCTATATCGGTCCGGAAATCCTTGGTGGCGGACGATACGGTGATACCCGTGTCCAGATTGATGATGCCCTTGTCGACGACATCTACGCCATCCGCCGGCTGATGTACGATAAACTGATGGAAGAACCGCGTCTCATCGTATCGCTGCGTGTGGACCAGAAGTCCGAGATGGGAATCGTAAGTGATGTACAGGAGGAACTCCGGGAAGCCGGAACCCTGCGCATCAACTACTCTACACTGAGGGGAGCAGAAGCACCCATGTAAAGCACGTATTCGTACTACGACGTATCGTACGATGACAGTTGTGCATGGATGTGATCCTTCTTTATGGATCGTCAATATATACTAATGTTGTTATTCGAAAGGCAATCCGGCCAGACACGGATTGCCTTTTTTTCTGCACTCCCATTCATTCCATTACTCATTCCCTGTCCTGAAAACCATGCCGAAAGATAATTCTGACAAAACCATATCCAGCATCGGACGCGCCGGCCTGATACGCCATATTTCAGGGGTGTCAGCATACCGCTCAGAGCGCGTGGCGTACGGCATCGGAGACGATGCAGCAGTGCTGCATGCAAATGAATCCAAATATGGCCTGATTTCAAGTGAAACCCTGGTTGAAGGGGTGGAGTTCGATCTCTCCTTCATGCCGTTTCATCAGGTCGGAGCCAAAGCTGTTACAGCAGGCGTAAGCGATATCTATGCGATGAATGGTCAGCCGCACGCCGTTCTCATCAACCTGGGGGTGCCCAACAGGATCACGCGGGATATGATTGATGAACTGTACAGAGGCATTGGCATGGCCTGCTCCGATTACGGGTGCCAGCTGTCCGGCGGAGACCTCACCGGGTCGCATAACGCAATGATCATCTCGGTCACCGCCTATGGTGACGTGGAAAAAGAAAAGATTATCTACAACAGCGGAGCAAAAGTTGACGATGCCGTTTGTGTCACCGGGGATCTGGGCAGCGCACTTGCCGGTCTCAAGGTGCTCCTGCGTGAGAAACGGCACTGGGAGGAGTCGGAAGACCCGGTAATGCAGCCCGATCTTACGGAATGGGACTACATAGTGAAACGGCAGCTGGTACCCATCGCCAGGAAAGATATGATCTCCCTGTTCCGGCAAAACGAGATCCGGCCGACATCCATGATCGATGTCAGCCAGGGGCTGCTGCACGACCTGCAGCGCGTCCTGACGAGCTCGCAAAAAGGAGCCTACCTCTATCAATCTGCGCTTCCCATTGACCTGCAGACACGAAAACTCGCCGATGAAATGCAAGAGGACGTCGACAAATATGCCCTGTACGGAGGTGAGGATTTTGAACTGCTTTTCACCCTTCCTGAAAAAGAGGCCGGCAAGCTTGCAGAGCTGAGCCGTGATTTTTCCGTTATCGGGAAAATAACCGGGAAACCCGCTCAGGTGGAAATGCAGACAGCCGAAGGTGAAGTGATCGTATTCGGTGATGAAACCGGCTGATAACGGAAATAATGCGTATCTTTTATTTATGACAAATAAAAAAGACCCCTCTACAGATACGTACGAACCAAGGAAAAAAGAGGAGAGGAATCCGCGCTTCCCCTTCATATGGCTTTACCTGATCCTGTTTCTGGTACTCCTTGCCATCCCGTACCTGTCTGTTTTTCCCGAAGGCACCAAAGACCTGACATACAGTGAGTTCCTGAATCACGTGCGCAAAGGCCACGTGGAGAAGATCACCATCATCGATGGAAAAAACATTGAAGGGTTTTTCCTGGAAGATGCCGTGAAGGAAGGCCACGTGACATTTGAAGATCCTTCTTCCGGTCGACGCTGGTTTGAAACCGCGGATGAGGATGAAGCATTCATTTACCCGTTCCGCCTGACCATGATCGAGGGAGATGACATCCGTCCCCTGCTTGATGAACACAATGTTGCCTACGACGCCCGTATCAGTGGCAACTGGTTCAGCAATGTTTTCATCTGGTTTATCCCGCTGATGCTCATCATTGCCTTCTGGATTTTCATTTTCCGCCGTATGAACCCCGGCTCCCAGCTAATGAACATTGGCAAGAACAAGGCTTCGCTCTATGACCGCCAAAGTGAGCACAAGATCACTTTCAAGGATGTGGCCGGACTCGAGGAGGCAAAGGAAGAGGTAGAAGAGGTTGTTGCTTTCCTCAAGGATCCCAAGAAATTCACCCGTCTGGGCGGGAACATTCCAAAGGGCGTGCTGCTGGTCGGTCCGCCAGGCACAGGAAAAACGATGCTCGGCAAAGCCACTGCCGGCGAAGCGGATGTGCCGTTCTTCAGCCTGAGCGGATCGGACTTTGTAGAGATGTTTGTCGGCGTCGGTGCTTCCCGCGTTCGCGATCTGTTCAAACAGGCCAAGGAAAAAGCGCCTTGCATTATTTTTATCGATGAGATTGACGCGATCGGACGAAGCAGGGGCAAAAACCAGGTCACCGGAGCCAACGATGAACGTGAAAACACACTGAATCAGCTTCTTTCCGAGATGGACGGATTCAACACGGAAAAGGGGGTCATTATCATGGCAGCGACCAACCGTCCCGATGTGCTTGATTCCGCGCTGATGCGTCCGGGCAGATTCGACCGCCAGATCCTGATCGACAAGCCGGATCTGAAAGGCAGGGTGGAAGTACTCCAGGTGCACACCAAGAAGCTGAAGGTATCCGACAACGTGAACCTGCAGCTGCTGGCCTCCCAGACGCCGGGATTTGCGGGTGCCGAACTGGCCAACATGTGCAATGAGGCGGCACTGCTCGCATCCAGAAGAAACAAAGAAGCCGTTGAGATGATCGACTTTCAGGATGCCATCGAACGGGTTGTGGCCGGACTTGAAAAGAAGAACAAGATCATCAGCCCGAATGAGCGTGAGATCATTGCCTATCACGAAGCGGGCCACGCCATCGTCGGGTGGTATCTGGAACATACCGACCCGGTAATGAAAGTGAGCATTGTTCCAAGAGGCTTTGCCGCTCTTGGTTACACACTCCAGACCCCGCTGGAAGACCGTTTCCTGATGACGACCGAGGAGCTGGATGACAAGATATGCGCACTGCTTGGCGGACGTATCTCGGAGGAGATCATCTTTGGAAAGATATCGACCGGAGCGAGAAACGATCTGGAGCGCATATCGCGGCTGGCATATGCCATGGTGACCGAATACGGTATGAGCGAAGAGCTTGGCTACATATCCTATCAGGATCCGTCAGAAGAGGGCGGTTTCGCTTTCCAGAAAAGGTACTCGGAACACACAGCGGAGCGGATAGATGAGGCCGTACAGACCATTATCAGAAGAAATGGCGAACGCACAAAACAGCTGCTGACCGAGAAAAAGGATAAACTGGTGGCCTTGTCCAAGATGCTTCTGGAAAAGGAAATTCTTGGGTCTTACGACCTTATCGGGCTTCTGGGCGAGCGTCCTTACGGCAACTATCCCGTTCGTTTGCCCTCCGCCGAGGCAAGGGAACAGGAGGTTGATACGTTAGATAAGGCGGACGGGAATGCGTCAGAGGAGCTGCTGACGAATGAAAAAACCGCAGATGGAAAAACCGCAGACGGAAAAGCCGCAGTCGGGAATGTGATTGGCCAAAAAGCGGCAGATGCAAAATAAAAGATGATCTGTTGACAGGTAATGTGAATGACGGAAAACCAGCCTATCAAAAAGGACAGCCGGAAGGTTTGTTACTGACAATGATAATGAAACCGCTGGAAATGAAGTGAAAAGCACTGGTAAATCAACCGTTAGAGTACTTTTTTGTGAGTTTTCCCTTCCAAGGAACCTTTTCCGGCTGCTTGAACGTTGACGTATTTCCGACAACGCAAACCAACCTTTTCAGCAAACCGTGATATACGTCACCCGCAAAGAACACTTCACTGCCGCCCACCGGCTCCATAATCCGGATAAAAGTTCGGAGTGGAACCAGGCTACTTTCGGACCATGCAATCATCCGAACTGGCATGGGCACAATTACGAGATAGAAGTGACCGTTGCAGGTGAGCCCGATCCTGAAACGGGTTATGTTGTGGACCTCGGAAAACTGAAGCATGTGATCCGGGATCGCATCATCGCAAAATGTGATCACAAAAACCTGAATCTCGACGTGGATTTTCTCGAAGGGGTCATTCCCTCGGCCGAAAATCTTGCAAAGTCCTTTTTTTACGAACTTCAGGATGATGTGGCGGCGATTTGCAAAAACGGAACACTTCACTCTGTCAAGCTGTTTGAAACAGAACGAAATATAGCTGAATACCGGGAAGACTAACTCATCCATTCTTATCCAATGATTACCTCGACTCTCAAACGATTTTACGATCCGACGTTCACTGTTACCGATGCTTACAAAAGCACCTTGCCTGATCTGCAAAACGGGCCGGCTTCTCTCATAGAAGGCGCCAACGTGCCTATCCAGCAGGTGGGTATTTCCAACTTCCGTCTGCCCCTGAAGTATGCAACCCGCGATGGACAGATCCTGACGCTTGAAACTTCCGTGGACGGCTATGTAAGCCTGGATGCAGGGAAGAAGGGAATCAACATGAGCCGGATTATCCGCACTTTCTATGAGTTCAAGGATGAGGTCATGTCACAGGATGTGCTCGAGTATATCTTGCGGGCTTACCGTGACAACCTTGAAAGCAAGGAGAGTTATGTGAGACTCCATGTGAACTTCCCGATGATGCAGGAAAGTCTTCGATCCGAAATGAGCGGCTACCAGTACTATCCGCTATCCTTCGAGGGCCACATGAATGAGCATGGGCGCCTGCGCATGTTCATGCACATTGATTTTGAGTACAGCAGCGCTTGTCCCTGCTCTTTTGAACTTGCGGAACACGCCCGGAATACACGTGACGTAGCCGCTATTTCGCACAGTCAGCGCAGTATCACGAATGTCACGGTGGAATGTACTTCGTTTATTGAGCCCGAGGCATTGATCGAGCTGCTTCGTAACGCTCTGAAAACCGAAACACAGGTCATGGTCAAGCGTGAGGACGAGCAGGCTTTTGCCGAGCTGAACGGAGCATATCAGAAGTTTGTCGAGGATGCAGCGCGCCTGATCTATGATCACCTCAATCGTGTTCCTGAGGTGCGGGACTTCGTAGTCCGCTGCAACCACATGGAAAGCCTCCACAGCCATGATGCCATCAGCCGCATCTGCAAGGGAGTGCCAGGCGGGCTTCGCTGATGTGCTTCCCTGTGTACCGGCAATCAAATTGCCAAATTGCGCACGCATATGGCCGGGCCAGTTGCCGATAACTGACACCCAAACCTGTTGCCACATCCAAAACCCCGCTTTCGGACCCTCTTATCGGTTCAATTCATTAAGGGCTTCACGAACCAGTAATTCCTGCTCTGCGGCATGAATTTGCGCTGAACCGGTCGCCGGTGAGGCAGAAGCAACACGTCCGGCATACTCCAGTTTCATGCCATCGCCGAGAAGCTCGATTATACGCGGCTGCACGAAACTCCATCCACCCATGTTTTTTGGCTCTTCCTGACACCAGACCACGGATTCGATATTACCATATTTGGCGAGGGTCTCTTTGAGGCTTTCGTCGGGGAATGGGTAGAACTGTTCCATCCGAACGACAGCCACGTCCTGCCTTTCCTCTTTTTCGCGCGAGGCCAGCAGATCGTAAAAGACCTTGCCGGAGCAGAATACGAGGCGCTTGACGGAGGATGCATCGGTGATCGCATCATCATCCAGCACTTCATGGAACGATCCCCTGGCCAATTCCTCGATGCTGCTCACTACCCTGGTATGCCGCAGCAGGCTTTTGGGCGTCATGATCACGAGCGGCTTCTTGGCGATACGCAAGGCCTGTCTCCGAAGGATATGGTAGAACTGCGCCGGCGTAGTGCAATTGACCACCTGCAGATTGTTGTCGGCACAAAGCTGCAGGTATCGCTCAAGGCGGGCGGATGAGTGCTCTGGCCCCTGTCCCTCATATCCATGGGGCAGAAGCAGAACAACTCCGCTGGTCTGTCGCCATTTGGATTCACTTGCAGCGATATACTGGTCAATGATGATCTGGGCGCCATTGCCGAAATCTCCAAACTGCGCCTCCCATAACACCAGGGCTTCGGGACGCAGGCTGCTGTAACCGAATTCGAATCCGACTACGGCAAACTCGCTCAGAAGGCTGTTGTATATCTTGAACGTAGCCTGGTCTTCCTCAAGATTGTTCAGGGGAACAAAAACCTGGTCTTTTTCGGTGCCATGCAGTACCGCGTGCCGGTGTGAGAAGGTCCCGCGCTCGGAATCCTGTCCGGTCAGCCGGACCGGATGTTTTTCGACAAGCAGACTGCCGAGAGCCAGAGCCTCTGCAAATCCCCAGTCGATTTTTTTCTGGTTCTCTTCAACGATTTCACTTCGTTTGGCCAGGATCCGAAGCAGTTTCGGATTGGCGTCAAAGTCCTGTGGAAGGGTGTTGAGGTTTCGGCCGATCTCCTTGAGTTTGTCCAGGTCATAGGTTGTATCCGGCATGTGTCTGGACCACTCTTTCTGCGTCAAATCCTTGCGCTTGAGATGCTCTTCGGTAAGTTGCCCGATACTGCCGGCTTTCCGGGCATCCTTGAACGCGGCCTCCAGCAACTCGTCAAATTCATCAAAGATTTGCTGCACTTCCTTCTTGGTCAATTCGCCCCGTTCCACCAGCTGGCGGGTGTAATGCTCGCGCACACTCGGATGGTCCTGGATTTCCTTGTACAGGTAAGGTTGTGTAAAGACCGGTTCGTCCCCCTCGTTGTGTCCGTGCTTGCGGTAGCAGATCAGGTCAATGACCACATCCTTGCCAAATTTCTGGCGGTAATCGAGTGCCAGCTTTATGCTTTGGATGGCTGCTTCCGGTTCATCGCCGTTCACGTGGAAAATCGGCGCCAGGATCATTTTAGCCAGGTCGGAGGCGTATTCCGTGGAACGTCCGTCCCTGGGAAGTGTCGTAAACCCAATCTGGTTGTTGATGATCAGGTGTATCGTGCCTCCGGTGGAATAGCCGTCGAGCTGCGACATGTTAAGCGTCTCGGCAACAACGCCCTGACCGGCAAAGGCCGCATCCCCGTGGATCAGCAGCGGCACCACTTTTTCAGGCGCCTTCTTTTTGCCGAACTTATCCTGAAGCGCCCTTGCGGCACCTTCGACCACCGGATTGACCGACTCCAGGTGGCTGGGGTTGGGCATCAGCAGCATGTTGATCTCCTTGCCATCACTGGTCTTGTACACTGCCGTGGTGCCAAGGTGGTACTTGACGTCACCGGTACCCATGGCACTTTCCGGGTCAATGTTTCCTTCAAACTCGGCGAATACTTTTTTATATGATTTGCCCATGGTGTTCACAAGCACATTCAATCGCCCGCGGTGCGCCATGCCCAGTACAACATCGCTGACATCGTAACTGCCCGCCCGTTCCAGCAGATAATCGAGCATCGGTATCACACTATCCGCTCCTTCAAGGGAGAAACGCTTGTGGCCGATGTATTTTTTGTGGAGAAACTCTTCGAAAGCGCTGGCCTGATTCAGTTTGTGCAGGATGCGACGCTTCTGCTCCTTGGTAAGCTCCGGATCGTTCACACACGATTCCATGGTGTCCCGCAGCCAGGATCGTTCTTCAACCTCCAGAATGTGCGTGTACTCGGCACCGATGTACCCGCAATAGGTCTTTCTGAGGATGTCGATGATGTTGCGCAGGGAAGTAACCTGATCCGATCCACCGAGGTAGGGCACATAGAACTTGCGGTCCAGATCCCACATGGTCAGGCCATGGTAGTGGAAATCCAGCTCGGGATTGTAGCCGGTGCCGAACTGCAGCGGATTCAATTCGGCCATGACGTGCCCGTGCCTGCGGTAACGATCCACAAGCCGGCTGACCGCCACCGCTTTTTTATCCGACTCGACCCGGTCCGAACCGCCATCCAGAGAGCCGGTGTAATGGTCTTCACCGAACGGGATGGGTTCGTAGGGTATGTTGAACTCTTCAAAAATGGACTCGAAGAAATCAGTCGGACCGGCCAGGAACTCCTGGATGCGGGCCAGGAAGGATCCCGATTCGGCGCCCTGGATGATGCGATGGTCGTAGGTGCAGGTCACGTTCATGACCATGCTGATACCCAGGTTGCTAAGCAGTTCCTGTGACATCGACTGGAACTCGGCGGGATAGTTCATGGCCCCGGTGGCGATAATGGCACCTTGCCCTTTCATCAATCTAGGCATGGATGATACCGTGCCGATCGTCCCCGGATTGGTGATGGTGATGGTGGTGTTCTGGAAGTCGCCGACCTCAAGCTTGCCTTTCCGGGCCCGGCTGATGAGGTCAAGGAACGCATGTGAAAACTCACTGAAGGACATCTTGTCGACATCCTTGATGTTCGGAACCACCAGATTGCGCGACCCGTCCTTGTTTGAAATATCGATTGCGATACCCAGGTTCACACCCTTCGGCACAACACGCGCCGGCTTGCCATCCTTGTGCCCGTAATGATGGTTGAGCTGGGGATACTCCCTGAGTGCACGGATGACCGCCCAGCCGATGAAATGGGTCAATGTTGCCTTTGGCTGCAACCGTTTCTCCAGGTAGCTGTTGATGATGCGCCGGTCCTCCATCAACATCTTCACCGGAATGACCCGCAGTGAAGTGGCTGTTGGCAACTCCAGGCTCGACTCCATGTTGGCCGCCAGCTTGCCTGCCACTCCTTTCAATGGCTTGAATTCGAAAAGCTCCTCATCCTCAGTGTCGGAAGGTTCTTTAGTGTCGGAAGGTTCTTTCTCAGCTTTCTGCTCAGGTGCCTTTTTGGCGCGCCGCTTCGCCTCCGCATCCTTTTCTGCCAGGGCCTTTCTGTCGTCCGCCGTCTTCTTGTCGTCCGCTTTTTTCCTGTCGGCACGCTGCTTGTCACTCTCGACGCGATCGTCTTCTTTTGCGTCCGGCTTCTCCGTGACTTCCGTGTCGGTGTCCGCTTCCTTTTCCTGTTTGCCGTTGCCCATTTCATCAAAATACTGACGCCAGTATTCCGGCACGGATTCCGGATTTTCCAGGTATTGATCGTACAGCTCTTCAACAAGAGCTGCGTTGGGGCCGAATTGCGCTTCTATTTGCTTCAAGGTGGGAGTAGTTTTTCGGTTTCAGGTTGTGGTCCGGGAACGGTTGACAATTGGTCAAACGGTGAAGTAATCCTGCGTGTTGCATCACATAACGGCATTGCCACCGATACATCGTATGATGTCCGGTAATATATCCATAAATATATCCCAGATAACGAAAAGCATGCAAAAAACGTTGAC
>RECX01000065.1 GCA_007693825.1 Balneolaceae bacterium | reverse complement strand
TGCCCGGCATTTTCGCCTGCGGGGATGCCCAGGACAAGGACTACCGCCAGGCGGTTACGGCGGCCGGGACCGGGTGCATGGCTGCCATCGATGCCGAACGCTGGCTGGCTGACCAGAAAGAGGGCTGATCGCGGTTACCGGATGACCTGGAACCGGGCGTCTATCTCATAGGGGTCATCTTTCCGATCCCCGCCTTCCTCATCGCGGAGTTCGTTCTCGAGGGGATTCCGCTTCTTGCCTCGCCGGTACTTCAGCCCGGACTCCCCGTCCGGGTACCGCTCTACAAGTATGCGTGCGTCGTTTACAAAAAAGGCAAAGGCGGCAATACTGGAAATGATCGGGGCAAGCGCAAAGGCTCCGCCCACACCGATGACACCAAGGCTGAGGGGCACTTCAAGAAGTGTTTCGTCATGGCTGTTTTTTATGATCATCCTGCGGACGTTTCCCTCTTCAAGGATCTCCCGCGCCCTGTCGATCAACTCCTTTCCGGAAGCCTGGAATTCTTCGAACACATCATGTGCCATGGTACCGTTCCTGTGAGTGGTTTCAGCTGCCGCATCATCTGGCGGCTGAAGGTTTCTGTTGTTTGCTCCTATGTGTACGATAATTCACCGAAATGGTTCCAAAGCCTTATGCGAATTGATCCTGTGGCGGGATTCGGATAGCTGCTCTGCGCACAAAAGGGGTGTCCGACGCACAAAAGGGGTGTCCGACGCACAAATGGGGCATCCGACGCACAAGCAGTCCCAAGGATGTAAGGTTTTCCCTTCTTTGTACTCTGATATCAAAAACAAAGGAGGAATCATTCATGCTTGCACAAGCCTATTGTGCATCTACCTTTGGGGTGGATGCGCATCTTATCGATGTTGAAACCAATGCCGTCAACGGCCTGCCGCAGTATTACCTGGTGGGTTTGCCGGACCGCGCCATCAGCGAATCGCGAGACCGCATAGAAGCAGCGGTGAGAAACAGCGGTTTTGAAATGCCGCGCGGCAGGATCACGGTCAACCTGGCTCCGGCGAATCTTCCCAAGGAGGGCAGCTCGTTTGACCTGCCGATCGCGGTGGGGCTGCTGGCCATGTCGGGACAGATCCGGTCGGACAAGCTGAAAAAGACACTGATTTTGGGAGAGCTGGCCCTGGACGGTGCCTTGCGACCGGTTAAGGGAGTGCTGCCGGTAACCGTGGAAGCACGCAAGCGGAACCTGGAGCAGGTGATTGTCCCGGCTGCCAATGCCCGGGAGGCGGCCGTGGTTTCAGGGATCGATGTCTACGGTTTTTCCCATCTGAGCGAAGTCACCGGCTGGTTGAACGGGATCAAAAAAGCGGATGCGGTGAGCGTGGATGTGGATGAACTGTTCCGGAAAGAGCAATCTGAGTCCTTGTTGGACTACAGTGATGTACGCGGACAGGAAAATGTGAAACGTGCAATGGAGGTGGCTGCCGCGGGAGGACACAACATCCTCATGGTCGGTCCGCCGGGATCCGGCAAGACGATGATCGCCCGCCGGCTCCCCTCCATTTTACCACCGCTTTCACTTGAAGAGGCGCTGGAAACCACGCGGATCCACTCCGTGGCGGGGATGCTCACAAATGGCACCTCGCTGGTAGTCCGGCGTCCCTTCCGGTCGCCGCACCACACTATTTCCGATGCCGCTTTGGCTGGTGGAGGCGGTATTCCACGTCCGGGTGAAATATCGATGGCACATAACGGGGTTCTTTTTCTGGATGAGTTGCCCGAGTTCAGAAGAAGCGCTTTGGAGGTGCTGCGTCAGCCGCTGGAGGACGGGGAGCTGACACTGGCACGTGCGCGTTTCAGTGTGACATACCCCTCCCGGTTCATGCTGGTAGCATCAATGAATCCGTCGCCCGGCGGGGACTGGTACGATCCGGCAAATCCGGCGTCCGTAACTCCCGAAGAGGTGCAGCGATATATGGACCGGGTTAGCGGGCCGCTTCTGGACCGGATTGACATCCACGTGGAGGTCCGGAAAGTCAACTATCAGGAACTGGCGATGCCATCGGCTTCAGAGCCTTCGGAAGCGATCCGTGAACGGGTTCTATCGGCCCGGGAGCGGCAAAAAAGGAGATTCGAGAAGATGTCGCAGGTGTTCAGCAATGCCCAGATGAGTACCCGGATGGTACGGCGGATATGTGTCATCGACAGCTCCGGCGCGTCGCTGCTGAAAAAGGCGATGAGCACACTGGGCCTGTCCGCCAGGGCATACGACCGCATCCTGAAGGTAGCCCGGACCATAGCAGATCTTGACCACAGTAAAGAAATAAGGGCCCATCATATCGCAGAGGCCGTTCAGTACCGATCGCTGGACCGAAAGCATTATTTGCGCTGATTTCGGCATTTGCCTTGCCGGGTTTTAATTAGCGGGAAGGCTCCCCGTGCCGGTTGCAAATCTGACAGCGGTACAACAGAACAGCTTTTCCGATCAAAGTAAGAGCATGGCATCACCAAAGGAGTAAAACCGGTACTTTTCGCGGATCGCATGCTCGTAAATCCGGCGCATTTCATCGATACCGGTGAATGCTGCGATCATCATCAGCAAGGTGCTTTTGGGCAAATGAAAGTTGGTGATCAGGGCATCGACAGCCCTGAACCGGTATCCAGGGGTAATGAAAATATCGGTATCGCCTTCAACAGGCTTGAAATTGCGGAATCGAAGCGATTCGGATGGCACGGTGCCCATCGGTGTGTGTGCGGCGAGGCGACCACCGGCTGCCGATTCGAGGACACGTGCGCTTGTGGTCCCTACTGCGGTGACGTGGCTTGCCCGGTTCAGTTTTCCAGCCGCCTCATTGGATATCCGGAACCATTCAGAGTGCATTTTGTGCTCATCGATGTTTTCTGTTTTGACGGGAGCAAAGGTACCGAGGCCAACGTGCAGGGTCAGTTCGACGGTTTCTATGGATTTTTGAGACAGTGCGCGGAACAGGCGATCCGTGAAATGCAGTCCGGCCGTGGGTGCCGCCTTGCTTCCATCGTCCCTGGCGTACACGGTTTGATAGCGATCCGAGAGGGTTTCGTCAGGACGAATGTACGGCGGGAAGGGCGTGCGCCTGTACGGCTCAAAAACCGGATCATTCACCGGATAGTTGAAACGAAGGGTACGCAGGCCATCTTCGGCGATATCGAGGACTTCTGCACGGATCGGTTCGGCCCCGGTACCGGAAACGGCTTTGGAGTCCACGTTTTCAGCGGAAACGTCAGCAAGGACCAGGGTGCGTCCATTGCGGAAAGCCCTGCCGGGGCGGATCATCGCTTCCACAGTAAAAGGATCCATTGTGCGGGTGACGAAAACTTCCTTCTTGCCGAAAACAAGCCGTGCCTTTTCCACGCGGGAGTTATTGATCACCAGCAAGGAATTTCCGGGAAGATATTTCGGCAGATGCAGGAAAAGATCGTCCGTAATGGACTTGTCCTGCCGGTTGTATACCAGCAGCCGGGAGTGGTCGCGGGGATCTGCCGGTTTCTGGGCAATGCGGGATTCCGGCAGATCATAGTCAAAATCCGAAAGGGAGAAAGAACGGTTTGATGTCATAAAATGGGTACAATTCCTATATTTGCAATCTGTTTCGGGCATTCTCACCCGGCTGCTAAGACCCGGCCAATACACTTATAATCCTTCTAAAAATAGCGAAAACTCATGATTCTTCACTCAGTCTTCTTTTACCTGAAAGAGGGAGCGCCGGCGGAAACCGCCGGTCTCATGAAAACGGAAATCCTGGACACGCTTTCGGCCATCACTTCCGTTCGGGAGATTCTGGCCGGCCCGCCGCAGGGCATCGACAGGGATGTGGTCGACAATGATTATGCCATGAGCCTGCATGCCAAATTCGATGACCTGGAAGGGCTGCAGGCGTATCAGTCGGACACCGTCCACGTAGCTTTTGTCGAAAAGTTCAAGCCGCATTTTGAGCGCATCCGGGTATTCGACACCCGGACAGGGTGACCAATTCCGGGGCCGCCTGACTAATTCCGGGGCCGCCTGACTAATTCCCGGGCCGCCTGACCAATTCCCGGGGAGTTTAACCGATTCCCCGGGCTGGTTGACCGACCCTCAGGGTATGGCACTTCGTGACCTTCGGTTCATCGGCCGGTTATTTACACGGCCTGTTTTGCCTTTTGATCGGGGTCGTCAACATCATCCACAATGAAAGTGAGGCCGGCTGCGAGAATCCAGGTGCATCCACCAAGAATGAGTGCAAAGATGGCCTGACCATCGAAAATGGTGCCGACAATGAATCCAAGGATGGATGCGGCCAGTATCTGGGGCAGAACGATAAAGAAATTGAAAATCCCCATGTAGATACCCATTTTATCGGATGGCAGAGAGCCGGCAAGAATGGCATAGGGCAGGGAGAGAATGCTGGCCCAGGCCAGTCCAACGCCTATCATTGCGACCAGGATCATCATCGGATTGGTGATGAAGTAGATCGAGATGAGACCGATGGCACCCATGGTCAGGGAGAAGGCGTGGGTGGTTTTGCGATTGGTGAAACCGGCCAGGACCGGCAGCAGAAAAGCGACAAGAGCGGCGAATCCGTTGTAGATGCCAAAGGAGACACCGACCCAGTCCGCCCCTTCGTTGTACTCTTTTTCAATACGCCGGAGCGTTTCCCGTGTTCCCTCGGTCAGCTCAACCCGTCCCTCTTCCAGAAAGAAATTGACCACGCGCATACTGGCGGTGACGTTGGATTTCCCGGCCTCTATCTGCGCCTGGTAGGTGTCAAGGTCGCGCTGAACCCTGCCGAAGCGGTCGAACCAGTCTGCTTCCGTCCGGGTTTCAAGCAAGGTGCCGGCCTCCACAA
>RECX01000067.1 GCA_007693825.1 Balneolaceae bacterium | reverse complement strand
AAGTCGGCGTGGCGCTCGGCCAGGGCTTGTAGATAGCCCAGGGGTACGCTGTGGTGGAAAGATGAAAAATTCACCTACAACTTTCGCCATAATTCCTTTTTCATAGGTGACAACACCAGGGAAAAGGTCAATACCGGATTTGCCGACTACACACCGATTTTCCTGTCCCGTATTCCACAACTCCTGAAGAAGAGGGTTATTGATATCGACGTGGCACTCATCCAGGTCTCCATGCCGGACAAGAACGGCTATGTCAGTCTCGGGATCAGCGTCGACATCACGAAGGCGGCCATGGAGTCGGCAAAGCTGGTCATCGCCCAGATCAACCCGCGCATGCCCCGCGTGCTGGGCGACACGTTCGTCCACCTGAAGAATATCGATTACCTTATTCACCACGAAGAGGAGCTCCTGGAGTTCACCGCCAAGGTGCCCGGACACATCTCACAGAAGATCGGTAAATATGTGGCCCGCATCATCGAAGACGGTGACACCATTCAGCTTGGGTACGGCAGCATGCCCAATGCCATCCTGGCCAATATCACAAACAAGAAAAACCTGGGCATCCACTCCGAGCTGCTAACCAACTCCATGGTGCGGCTTATCCAGCGCGGGGTGATCAACAACTCCATGAAATCCATCGACCGGGGGAAGAGCATCGCAGCCTTCTGCATGGCTTCCCGTGAGACCTACGATTTTATTGACGACAACCCCGGGGTCGAGTTCAAGGAGGTGAGTTATACCAATAATCCGCTGGTGATCGCCCAGATCGAGAATATGACCGCCATCAACGCGGCGCTTCAGGTGGACCTGACCGGACAGTCGACGTCCGAGTCCATCGGCAGCATGTTTTACAGCGGTATTGGCGGGCACGCCGACTTCATGCGGGGTGCAAACCTTTCGCCCAATGGCAAGACCATCCTGGTGATGCAGTCTACGGCCAAGGACGGAGAGGTCTCCCGTATCGTGCCGTTCCTGGACAGCGGCGCCGGAGTCACCCTGAATCGCGGCGACATCAACTACGTCGTGACGGAGTACGGCGTGGCCTACCTGCACGGTAAGAACATCCGGGAGCGGGCCATGGACATCATCTCCATTGCCCATCCCAAATTCCGGGCCGAACTGATCGAACGTGCCAAGAAATTCAACCTCATCTACAAAGACCAGGCCTACATCCCCGGGAAACGCGGGGAATATCCCGAACACCTGGAAACCTACCGGGAAAGCTCGACCGGAATGCTGCTGCATTTCCGGCCGGTCCGTATCAACGACGAACCGCTGATCAAGGACTTCTTCTACTCGCTCTCCGACCAGAGCTTCCAGCGCCGATTCATGTCCTCGCACCTGGACATGCCGCACTCAAAGCGCCAGGATTTCGTGGTGATTGACTACACCAAGGAAATCACCATGCTGGCCACGATTGATGTGAACGGCAAAGAGCGTGTTGTGGGAATGGGACAGATCTTCAAAAATCCGGATGGAAAAATGGGCGAAGTCTCCTTCGCCGTCCGCGATGACTACCACAACCGGGATATTGCCACCGAAATGCTGAATTACCTCACGGAAATTGCTGTCAGTGACGACATGGAGGGCTTTACCGCCGAAGTGCTGGTAGAAAACAAACCCATGCTCCGGGTCTTTGAAAAAATGGGATTCGATCTTGAAAAACATATTGAAGATGGTGTCTATGAAATCGTAATGAGATTTGGTGATTGGAAACATGAGCAATAACTATCAACGTTTGTTTGAACCCGAATCGGTTGCCATTATCGGGGCGTCGCACGAGCCGAAAAAAATCGGCCACACGATCCTGAACAACCTGACCAAAGGGGGTTTCAAAGGGAAAATCTATCCGGTGAACCCGTCCGGCGGGGAAATTCTCGGACATAAAGTCTACAAATCCGTGCTGGATATTGAAGGGGATATTGACGTGGTCTCCCTGGCCATACCGGCCAAATTCTGTGTGGATGCGGTCAGGGAGTGCGCAAAGAAGGGCGTCAGTTACATCCAGATCATCAGTTCCGGCTTTTCGGAGATCGGCAATGACAAGGAGGAACGCGAAATTGTGCGCATCGCCGGAGAGTCCGGGATGAGGATTCTTGGTCCCAACACCTTCGGGATGTATTCCGCGGAAGCATCCATGAACCTGACCTTCTCGGCAACACCGATCAAACCGGGAGGAGTGGCCATTCTTACGCAGAGCGGTGCGCTCGGGATTGCGATGATCGGCCGCACCGGGGTGGACAACATGGGACTGTCCGTAATCGTATCCACCGGAAACAAGTCGGACCTGGACGAGGCGGACCTGCTGGAGTACCTGGAGGACCATGACCGCACCCGTGTGGTGATGATGTACATCGAGGGGATCAAGCAGGGTGAAAAGCTGATCCCGGTAATCAAGAGCATTGCCAGAAAGAAGCCGCTTATCGTGATCAAGTCGGGACGGTCGAAGCGGGGCGCCCAGGCGGCCGCTTCCCATACCGGATCGCTGGCGGGATCCGATGCCATTTTTGACGCCGTGATGAAGCAGTGCGGCGCCCTGCGTGCCGAGAGTCTGGAAGAGGCGTTCAACTGGTGCCGGTTCCTGTCGTTCGCTCCCGAGCCGCTGGACAAGCGCACGGTCATCGTCACTAACGGCGGCGGCATCGGGGTGCTGGCCACGGACGCCTGCGAAAAGCACAATATTGAACTGTTCGATGACCAGAAAGTCCTGAGGGAAGCGTTTGAAAAAGCGACACCCTCGTTCGGATCCACCAGGAACCCGATCGATATCACGGGCGGTGCCCTGGCCGGTGACTATCTGGCGGCGCTCAACGCTCCGGTTGATTCCGAACATATTGATTCGACGATCACTCTGTACTGCGAAACCGCCACCTTCGATTCGGAGAACCTGATTCCTATGGTGCGAAAGTCTTACGAGCGTCACCATGAGGCATCCAAGCCGGTAACGTATGCCATTGTGGGCGGAGAGGCGGTGGAGGACGCCATACAGGAACTCAGCCGGCAGAATCTGCCGGTCTTCCGTGACGTTGAGCCGGCGGTATCATGCATGGGAGCGCTGTATCGCTACAGTGATTTCAAGAACAGGCACATTCCGGAGTTTGAGGGCTCGGATATTGATATCGGTGCCATCAACGCCATCATCGACAAGGCCATGGACGAAGAACGCAACTTCCTGCTGGCCGATGAGGCCCAGGATGTGATGCGTGCGTCCGGGATCACCATCCCCAAGAGCATCATCGCCAAAAACCTGTCGGCTGCGGTGGATGCGGCCGAGAAGATCGGCTATCCCGTGGTGATGAAGGTCGTCTCGCGGGATATCATCCACAAGAGCGATGCCGGCGGCCTGGCCCTGGACCTGCTGGACAAGCAGGAGGTCATCGATGCCTACGAAGCCATCATGAACAACTGCCGGGCCTACGATCCCGATGCCCATATCACGGGCGTGGAAGTCACCGAAATGGTGACATCCGGACTGGAAATGGTCGTGGGTGCCGTGCGTGACGCCTCATTCGGACCGGTGGTGATGTGCGGACTCGGGGGCATTTACGTGGAAGTCATGAAAGACGTTGCTTTCCGCTCATTCCCGCTCAATGAAGAGGAGGCACGCCTCATGCTCCAGGAGATCAAGTCGTACCCGCTGCTGCTCGGTGTGCGTGGTGAGGAGAAAAAGGATATTGACGGAGTGATTGATTCCCTGCTGAAAGTGGGGACCATTCTTGACAGATGCGACCGCATCTCGGATATCGAAATCAATCCGATCGTAGTTTACAGTGAAAAAACGGGCCTTAAGGCACTTGACGTCAGAATTTTGTTACAACATACCAAGGAGGATAAATAATGAAAAGCGCAGTAATTGCATCCATCCGCGAAGGATCCGGTAAAACATCAGTAGTTGTTGGTATGATGGCCGCCATGAAAGACAAATTCGGATATACCAAACCGATCGGCGACCGGCTTATATACAAGCGGAAAAGAAACCGCGATTATGACTCGAACCTGGTCACGGATCTGTTCCACCTGACCGAGGAAGCGGAAAGCATTACCCTTGGTTTTGACCACTCCAAGCTTCGCTACATGTATGATGACGAGAGCATCAAAAAAGCGGTGGTGGGTCTTGTTGAAAAAGCCGGCAAGGGTCGTGAGGGTGTGTTCATTGAAGCTGGCAAGGATATCTTCTACGGTGCTTCGGTCAAGCTGGATCCGATTTCCCTGGCACGCCATACCCAATCCTCGCTCATTCTGATTGTCAGCGGCGACAGTGAATCCGTGCTCGACGACCTGGCTTTTGCCCGAAGGAACATGGATCTGAAAGGCATACCGAACTGCTCTGTGATCATCAACAAGGTGCATGATGTCGATGAATTCGAGGATCTGTACATGAAAGAAATAAACGAGTTCGGTTTTGAGATCCTGGGGTTGCTTCCCTACAAGGAGCGGCTTACGAAATTCCCGGTAAGCTACCTTGCGCAGCGTTTCTATGCCAAGATCGTGGCCGGCGAGGGCGGGCTCAGCAACACGGTGAAAAACGTATTTGTCGGGGCCATGTCCACCGATGAAATCCTGCGAAATCCGCTCTTCAACAAGGAAAACAAGTTTTTGATCACCAGCGGTGACCGAACCGACATGATCCTGGCCGCGCTGGAAGGAGATACGTCCGGCATCCTGTTGACCAACAACATCCTGCCGCCGTCTCACATCATCTCAAAGGCAAACGAGCGTAACATCCCGCTGCTTCTTGTCTCGATGGATACGTACAATGCCTCCGCAAAATTCGGTCACCTGGAAACCCTGTTGACCAAGGACAATGAGGATACGCTGCGGATGCTGTCAC
>RECX01000069.1 GCA_007693825.1 Balneolaceae bacterium | reverse complement strand
GGCGCCTTCGCCCTGGGCTGGACCGGGGGCAACCGCCAGTGGCAGCACTACGAGAAGGCCTACATGATCCTGGCCGGGCTTGCCACCCCGCTGGTGCTTTCCGTCCATACCATCGTCTCCTTTGACTTTGCCGTATCCATCATTCCCGGATGGCACACCACGATCTTTCCGCCGTACTTCGTGGCCGGCGCCATCTTCTCCGGATTTGCCATGGTGCTGACGCTGATGATCATCAGCCGCAAACTCTACGGGCTTGAGGACATCATGACCGTGGACCATATCGAGAAGATGAACATCATCATCCTGGTGACGGGGATGATGGTCGGTTTTGCCTATGGCATGGAGTTTTTCATTGCGTGGTATGGCGGTTTTGAATACGAGAAATTCATCTTTATCAACCGGGCGCTGGGTCCCTACGCCTGGGCTTACTGGACCATGATCACCTGCAATGTGATTGCACCCCAGTTTTTCTGGGTGAAGAAATTCCGGCGGAATGTCACGCTGACGTTCATTCTGTCGATTGTCATCAATATCGGAATGTGGTTCGAGCGGTTTGTCATTGTGGTTTCTTCGCTGGCCACGGACTATCTGCCGTCCTCCTGGGGATATTTCACCCCGACCTATGTGGACGTCCTCACCTACGTCGGAACCTTCGGGCTGTTCCTGACTTTCTTCCTGCTGTTCCTGCGGTTCCTGCCGATGGTGGCCATTGCAGAGATCAAGGCGGTGCTGCCCCAGGCCAATCCGGCCTATTACAGAAACGGGAACGGACATTCTTCAAAATCGGAATAACCTATGAGTACCATGCAGAAAACGTATGGCGTACTGGCCGAGTTTGCCAATCCGGCTGACCTGATGGATGCCGCCGCGGAAGTGCGCGACGCCGGCTTCAAGCATTTTGACACCTACAGTCCGTTTCCCATCCACGGAATGGATGATGCGATGGGGCTGAAACCTTCCAAGCTGGGCTGGATTGTCCTTGGCCATGGTATCTTTGGACTATTGGGTGGCGTAGCGCTGCAGTCCTGGGCCATGAGCATTGCCTATCCGATGCACATCAGCGGAAAGCCGTTTCTGAATTTCCCCGCTTTCGTGCCGGTGGCATTTGCCATTGTCATACTGCTGGCCGCGTTCGGGGCTTTCATGGGCCTGTTCTTCCTGAGCCGGCTCCCGCGTCTGCATCAGCCGCTTTTCAATTCCAAGCGAATCGCCAAAGCCACCGATGACGGCTTCTTCCTCTGCATTGAAGCCGCCGATCCGGCTTTTTCCGAAAAGAAGACAACTGACTTTCTCAAAAGTATCGGTGCCACTGAAATTGAAATCATTCCGGAATAGATTCCTGATCCCTACGGTCATCACGCCATGAACATCTCTATCCGTCATACACTTCTGCTTATTATGCTTGCCGCATTTCTGGGTGCCTGTCGCGGACAGCCATCCGAAAAGCCGCCCATACACACGCAATACAACATGTACTGGCAGGAGCGCTTCAATGCCCATCAGGAAAATCCGTTCTTTGAGGACCGCCGGGCCATGCGCATGCCGGTGGAAGGAACCGTGGCGCGCGGACACCTGGAAAACGACCTGGCTTTCTTCCAGGGGATCAACGATGACGGCAGCTATGTGGAGCGGATGCCGGTGGATATGACCCGTTCCTTCCTGAAACAGGGACAGCATCAGTACAATGTCTTCTGCACCGCCTGTCACGGCGGCGTGGGCGACGGAAACGGGCCGGTCTCCGATTACGGCTACATTGCGGCATCCCTCCTGACAGAAAATGCAAGAAACATGCCCGACGGTGAAATTTACAGTGCCATTTATAACGGGGTGCGGACCATGAACTCCTACCGCCACCAGATCAAGGCGGAAGACCGCTGGGCCATTGTCGCCTATGTCAGGGCGCTGCAGCTCAGTCAGGATGCCGGCGAGGAGGACCTGCGCGAGCTTGACCTGGATCCGGAAAAATTCGCTTCCGGCACACAGCCGTAACAACACAACCAGAACCACAGTACCTGAACCAAACTGCCAGAACCGCACAGCCATAACCAAATTGCCAGAAACGCACAGCAAGAACAGATCCGAGCTGTTGCAATCATGTCCAAAGATACTATCATAAACGCGTAACCTATGAGCATGGATCACCACCATACCACGCTTACCGACCAGCTTACCTTTCCGGAAGAGAACAGGATTGCCACAGCTTTCTTTGCTGCCGGTTTTGCCGGCATTGCGCTGAGCCTGATCGGACTCTTTGTCAATACGGAGCAGTTCTTCTTCTCCTATCTGACCAGCTTCACCTTCATTGCAAGCCTGGTCCTGGGTGCTCTCTTTTTTGTCATGCTCCAGCACATCACCCGGTCCGGCTGGAGCGTGGTCCTGCGCCGGATCCCAGAAACCATCTCCTATCAGCTGCTCTGGCTCGGCCTGCTGTTTGTTCCCATACTTTTCGGGATGGAATTCCTCTATGAGTGGACGCGCGCGGAGCTCATTGCCACCGATGAACTCATCCAGCACAAGCGGCCCTATCTGAACATACCGTTCTTCATCGTCCGCAACGTGATCTATTTCGCTGTATGGGCGTTCCTGGCCTACAAACTGTACCGGAACTCGGTTGCGATGGACCGCGGGGCCAGTGATGCCATTGACAGGCAGCAACGGGTTATCAGCGCCCCGGGCATCCTTGTGTTCGCCTTTACGGTTGCCTTCGCCTCCTTTGACTGGATGATGTCGATGGACTCCGGCTGGTTCTCGACCATGTTTGGCGTGTACTTCTTTGCAATGAGTTTCCAGTCCGTCCTCGCCCTTGTGATCGTGCTGGTGATCTACCTGCTCAGCAAAGGCCTGCTTACCAATACGATAAACAACTCCCACATCCACGACATGGGAGCACTGCTTTTCGGTTTTACCGTCTTTTATGCCTACATCGCTTTCAGCCAGTTCCTTCTGATCTACTACGCCAACTTCCCGAAAGAAATACTTTGGTTCTACTACCGTTTTGAGGGAAGCTGGATCATACTGGCTTACCTGTTTCTGATTGGACGTTTTGCGCTTCCGTTCATTATCCTGCTCGGGAAAAAAGCCAAATCCAACCATAAAGTGCTCATGGGAGTGTCGATTTGGATCATCCTCCTGCAGTTTCTTGAAATGTACTGGATCGTGATGCCGATTCTGCACCAGGATGCCATTTCGGTTCACTGGCTTGATCTCACGCTGCTGCTCGCCTTCTTCGGGGTTTCCGCCGGACTCTTCTTCCGGCAGTTCGCGCGGCACAGCATGGTACCGAAAAACGATCCGCTACTCGCTGAATCACTTAACAAACACTGAGCAATTTCATTCCGCCACAGTAAATTAGCGGAATTTCACGGGAATGCTGAGGCATCCTGTTGTTGTTTCAATAGACAACTTTTATGAAGTAAAGACATGACAAAAGACCCGGTAAATAAAGAAAATCAAGACCTTGAAAAGTCGATTGCCTTTGGCGTCTCCGAAGACAATATAGACCTTAAGACGGTCTCCTTCTGGATCGTACTTGGAATTGTGCTGGTAATCATCATCCTGTTCGGTGTTTACAACATGTACAACTACAACCAGTTTCTGTCCTCACAGCAGGCAGCCATTGATGCGGAATACCATGAGCTGGATCGGATGCGGGAACGCGATCACAGGATGCTCAACACGTTTGAGCTTGTTGATGAGGAGAACCGGCGATACAGAATACCGATCGACAGCGCCATGGCGCTTATTGCCAGGGACTGACCAAAATTAAGTAAACAGAATGAATCGTTTCTATCCTCTCTCTCAACATATGAAATGGCCATGACGGCTCCCCGTCACACAGAAGCATGATTATAATCGTCATGGACATTCTATCTGACCTATTGAATCAAAAATTATAAACAGATGAAAATCACCCTGATCGCCATTCTGCTTTCCGGATTGCTGCTGGCGCCGTATGCCAAAGCCCAGCATAATGTCCCGCCGGAAGCGCTGGAAAATGTGGGCGTCACCGAAAAACTTGGTGAGTACGCCGGCGGCGACATCCGTCTCGTCAATGAACACGGCGAGGAGGTGCTGCTGGAACAGTATCTCAACAACGGCCGGCCCCTGATGCTCGCCATGGTCTACTTTGAGTGCCCCATGCTCTGCAACCTGATCCTCCAGGGAATGATGAAAGGGGTCAGCGAACTGGCATGGCAGCCAGGGAAAGAGTTTGACATCCTCACGGTGAGTATCAGTCCGACCGAAACCCCCGAACTGGCCATGGCCAACAAGCAGATGTACCTGGAGCGTCTTGGAAATGCGGACGCTGCCGATGGCATCCATTTCCTCACCGGAACGGAAGAGGAAGTCCGGCGGCTGGGCGACCAAGTGGGCTTCTACTATCAGTGGAACGAGCAAACGCAGGAGTACATGCATGGTTCCACCCTGATCTTCCTGTCGGAAACCGGACGTATTTCCAGGTATCTGCATGGTATCGACTACCCTGAACTGATGCTGCGAAACGCCTTGTTTGATGCCGCTGAGGGACGCATAGGCAGCACTATGGATCGCCTTGTCCTCTACTGTTTTCAGTACGATGCCGCTTCCGGATCCTATGTGCCCGTGGCCGTGAACATCATGAAACTGGGCGGTGTCGCCACCCTGATGCTGCTCGGTGTATTCCTCGGATTCTTTTTCCTTCGCGAGCGAAAAAAAAGCCAGCACAACCCGTCCATCCAATACCGTCAAGAAAACCGTGACAATCCTAACAAACCGTGACAACCCGAACAAACCGTGACAACCCGAACAAACCGTGACAACCCGAACTAGTCTGACATCACCAACTAACCGAACGATACGATCCAA
>RECX01000070.1 GCA_007693825.1 Balneolaceae bacterium | reverse complement strand
TCGTTGCGCCATGATACGGACCGCGGACCGGTGGGCACAGCGCCGAAACCGATGGGGATGTCATCCTGCAGCGGCAGGTCGGCCACCAGCCAGGCGGGGTCGCCCGAGGTGTCGCGCACTTCGATCCGCGTGGGGAAGCGGAAGGCGGGCAGGGTGTAGGAATAAGGGGGCAGGGTGCGGTTGAGCAGGACCCAGTTGCCGTCCGGCGCGGGCTGCAGTCCGCGGTAGATGCCGGGTTCGGCGAGGGGGAGCATCTGGCCGTCGAGCGTTACGGAAACCGGGAGAGAGGTGAAGTAGTAGTCGAACAGCTCTTCGTCGTGCCGGTCGCCGAGCAGGTCCTGGTAGGTGCGCGCGGGTGCGGTGCGTCCGAGGTTTTCCTGGATCACGGGTCCGTCAGGCACGGCGGGCGGTGCCGGGGGAGCGCCGCGGTGGCGCGGGACTTTGCGCGTGAGCAGGGCGGTGCCATCGGGATGCCATTGCACGGAGCTGCCGTAAAACGTGTCGTTGACGTGGAAGTCGCCGATGCGCCTGGCGGGGGCCGTGGCCTCGGCAGAGTCGTCGGTGCCAGTGCCAGTGCGAGTGTCGCTGCCAGTGCGAGTGTCGCCTTCGGGCTGATCTTCAGCGCCATCGCGGGCCGCATCCACCCGTGAAATATCGGCGACCCAGAGCTCCACGCCGTCCGGTGAGGTGTGCAGGAAAGCGATGTGGTTGCCGTCGGGGGACCAGCTGACCGAGGTGATGCGCGGCTCGTCGGGCAGGCCGGTGACCGGGTACTGCTGTTGCGTGGCGACGTCCAGCAGGCGGAGTCCCGTGACATAGCGGGGCTGGCTGGGGCCGTTAGTGGCCGGATTGATGCGGATACCGGCGAGGCGGAGTTCGGGCTGTGCCAGGTCGGCGATGCCGGGCAGGCTGGGCCGTTCGGAAAGCAGCAGGAGCGACCGGTCCGGGCTCAGGCTCACGCCCGGGGTTGGCGGGGCGTCGACAATGGCGGCCACTTCCGGCGGCGGCATGCGGTAGCCGGTTTCAATTGCCTGGGTGGATGCGGACCGTGGTCCGGTCAGCAGCAGTAAGCTGGCGAGCAGCGTGGTGCAGAGCAGGTTTTTCATTGGGAAGGCAGTTTGGTGCAGGGTTGGAAACTGTAAAACAGGGGGATGTCCGTTCGGGTCCCTTCCACAGAGAAACAGTAGCGGATATCCAAAGGTTTCGTTACTATTCAGCAGACGCAATGATGGATTACAGGGGCGGCAGGCAGGGTTCTTCATCACGCCGGCATGATTTTCCGGTCGGCATGGTTTTCCGGTCGGGGTGTTTTTCCCCGGCAAGCTGTTTGTCAGGCCGCATTCCTTTGATCACCTGATCACTGCATCCACAAGGTAACAGAAAACGAATATCTCAACTGTAAAAACATGCAAAGAACAATCGCCATACTGCTGCTTGCCGGGCTCCTGCCGCTGGCCTTCAGCGTGACGGGCTGCAAAAAGGAGACGCGGGAGCATGAGCCGGCTGTCATCCGCCTGATGAACTACAACATTGCGGCGGGATACGGGAACATACATGCCATTGCCGAGGTCATCCGGGAGTTCGATCCCGATGTGGTGGCTTTGCAGGAAGTGGACGTGTACTGGAGCATCCGCAGCGACCATGAGCATCAGGCCGTGTATCTGGCCGAGGCCCTGGACATGCACTACTTTTTTGCGCCGATCTACACGTTGCCGCCTGATCGCGAGGGCGATCGCGAGGGCGAGGATGTGCCGCAGCGGGAGTACGGGCTTGCGTTCCTGAGCAAGGAGCCGATCCGGCATGCCCAAAACCATCAGATCACGCGTCATTCGACGCAGGCGGAGGTGCCGGGCATTGAGGTCCTGCCCGGGTTTCCCGAGATCGCCCTGCCGTTTTCCGGCGGCATTGTGCACTTTTTCAACACGCATCTGGACTACCGGCCGGATCCTTCGGTGAGGCAGACCCAGGTGATGGAGATGATCGAAATCATGGAGCAGGCGGAGGGGCCGGTGGTGCTGGCCGGCGACCTGAATGCGCGTCCCGGTGCGCCGGAGCTTGACCCGCTGTTCGTGAATCTGCGGGATGCGTGGGATGCCCGGGCGGATGGTGACGATCCGGGGTACACGTTCCCGGCCGACGCCCCCGACCGCCGCATCGACTACATCCTGCATTCGCCGCATTTCGAGGTGGTCGAAGTCACGGTCCCGGACAGGCAGACATCAGATCATCTGCCCATTGTCATCGATCTGATCATCAGGGAGGAAAACTGAGGAGTTCCTCGGGGCGTCCCTGCAGGCCAACCGCGATGCCGGACATAACGATACCGCTATCATGTCACTTTGGGCCTCTTAATGGCGGCACGACGGCATGGTGTTGTTTATTGCAACGAGAGCGTTTTTAAACCTTCTTTATAAATTTCCCTGACACCCATCCGGTCAACTTCACCTCGACCTGAAGCCAGTCGTTCTGTTTATCACGTATGACTACCTCCGTGTTCCGGGACAACGGGTCTGTTATCGTATCATATGCAGCACCCGGACCGGAGCGGATATTCAATGAACTGGCATTCACTATTCCTTTACGGATGGCATCTTCACCAGGGGTGTCGGAATCTTCTTTCCGGTCACTATGGAGCAGCCGGTCCCGGACCTTGTCCAGCGGAAAAGCCGGACCCGGATCGATTTTCCGGCCGGGTGATATCTCCTCATGACCCAGAATGAACCGAATATCGTACCTTTTCATGATGGCCTTGCAAAGCTCAAACACCACTTCCACCTGCTTCTCCGTGAAGCTGTGCCACCATGTGGGCTCCGACTCGTTTCGGTGCACCGCGCGAACAACCTCCTCCTCAGAGTACGTTTTGCCAAACCAGGACCGCCATACATTCCCATTCTTATCCAGGCGGCCGGCATTGACAATCTCAATCCCGATGGAGTATTTGTTCAGCCCATTCCGCTCAAGCCAGGCACTCTTGCCGGCGTGCCAGGCGATCTTGTTAAACGGGACCAACTGTGTAAGGCTCCCGTCCGTGTCCACAACAATATGCGCTGATGCCGGAACACCGTCCTCTTTTAAAGTAGTGATGGCTGAGGCTGCAGTTGGTCCGGCCGTGTAATGAATGACAATTGTATCCGGTAATCCGGAAGCAAAGGTCCCGCTGGTCTTGTTCACCTCATCTACCACAGCGAACTTCTTGTCCAGTTTGTGATGTGCTATGTTCATCTGTCCCTCCATTTATGGTTCCATACTTTCAGGAGTGAGATTATAACATATTGTTACGTAATAATTTATGTTCTGTTATTTTATAAAGCCCCGCCGCCGACCGGATAAAAGAAGAATTGCAGGTGGGACATAGCTGTTCGATAAAATAATCCGTATATTTCCAAGCTTTGAAATTTTAATTCTTTACCCTCCAAATACACTGCCCCAGCCGGTTTTATATCACCTCCATATGCACCAGCCCATTCGTAACATCGCCATCATTGCACACGTCGACCACGGTAAAACCACCCTGGTGGATGAAATGCTGCGCCAGAGCGGCACCTTCCGCGAAAACCAGGAGGTTGCCGAGCGCGTCATGGACTCCAACGTCCTGGAACGCGAGCGTGGCATCACCATCATGGCCAAAAACACCGCCGTCATCTGGAGCGGCACCAAAATCAACATCGTGGATACGCCCGGTCACGCCGACTTCGGCGGGGAGGTCGAGCGCATCCTCAAGATGGTCAACGGCGTAATCCTTCTGGTGGATGCGGCCGAAGGCCCGCTGCCGCAGACCCGTTTTGTGCTGCGCAAGTCGCTGGCGCTGGGGTACCAGCCCATTGTGGTCATCAACAAGATCGACCGCAAGGACGCGCGTCCCGATGACGTCATTAACGAGGTGTTCGATCTGTTTGTGAGTCTCGACGCCTCTGATGAGCAACTTGACTTTCCGATACTTTATGCGGTGGGGATCAAGGGCTGGGCCCGCAAGCAGCTTGCCGACACCAACGAGGATCTGGGGCCGCTGTTCGATCTGATCATCGACCACGTGCCCGAGCCGGAGCGTCCGCTCGAAAAGCCCTTCAAAATGCTGGTCTCCAATGTCGAGTGGAATGATTATCTGGGACGTATCGCGATCGGACGCGTGGAGCAGGGGGCCATTGAACGCAACCAGCCCATCCTGCTGGTCAACCGCAACGGCGAAGTAAAGGAAAAGTCGCGCATCACCAAACTGTTTACCTATGCCGGACTTGGGAAAATTCCGGTCGACCGCGGCGAAGCCGGCGACATCGTCGCCCTGGCGGGATACGAGCAGACCGACATCGGCGATTCGCTGACGACCGAAAGCGATCCGACCCCCGTGCCGTACTACGACATCGACAAACCGACCATAGCCATGTATTTCCGCGTGAACGACTCGCCGTTTGCCGGACTGGAAGGCAAGTTCGTGACATCCAACATGATCAAGGACCGGCTGCTCAAGGAATTGCGCACCAATGTCTCGCTGCGGGTCGACATGACCGACAACCCGGATGTCTTCAAGGTATCCGGACGCGGGGAACTCCAGCTGGCCATCCTCATCGAGACCATGCGCCGCGAAGGCTACGAATTTTCGGTCTCGCGTCCGGAGGTGCTCATGCAGGAAGTCGAGGGCGTGCTGCACGAGCCGGTCGAGGAGGTGGTGATCACGGTCGACGAACAGTACAGCAGCCGCGTCATTGAGATCCTGATGGGACGCAAGGGCACCATGACCGGCATGACCACCGAAATGGACATGATCCGGCTGGATTTCCGCGTACCGTCGCGCGGACTCATCGGCTTCCGCAGCGACGTGCTCACCGAGACCCGCGGCACCGCCATGATCCACCAGCA
>RECX01000327.1 GCA_007693825.1 Balneolaceae bacterium | reverse complement strand
GTGCCTGGTTCTATCGTTTTACGGCCGGGGAGGACCGGGAGCTGGATCGCCGGCTAATCCCGTACGACATCCTGGTGAACCTGGCGCAGGCGCGGATGCTGCGGCGGATCGGCGTCTACGATGATGGCGGATTTGCGAAGGTTTCGGAAGCGCTGAAGGAGGCGTGGGCGGGGTGGACGCAGGGCGGGTTCGATCTGGGTCCGGATGATGAGGACGTGCATTCCGCCGTGGAGCGGTTCCTGACGGAAAAGGCGGGTCCGGACGGGGCGCGCATCCACACCGGAAGATCACGGAATGATCAGGTGCTGGCCGACATGCGGATGTACATGAAGGATGCGGTGCTTGATATTGCCGCGGAGTGGACGGCCATTGCAGACCGGCTCGCGGAGCTGACAGAGCAGCATAAGGGCGTCTGTTTTGCAGGGCTGACCCACACCCAGCCGGCCATGCCCCATTCGGCCGATGCGTGGGCCGCAGGGTATTACGATCTGCTGAAATCGGATGTGACGGCGCTGCGAAGGGCGTATGAGCTGATCGACCAGTCGCCGCTGGGCAGCGCGGCGGGATACGGCGTGCCGCATATCGCGGTCGACCGGGAATATATCTCGGAAGCGCTGGGTTTTGCCGGGGTCCAGGTCCCGGTGGCCGCATCGCAGCTGTCGCGCGGACGCTTTGAGATGCAGCTGGCCGACGCGCTCTCTTACGGCGCCCTCACCTTCAACCGGATGGCCGCGGACGTGGTGCTGTTCATGCATCCCTCGCTGGCGCTGGTTACCCTGAGCGAAGACCAGGTGTCGGGCAGCAGCATCATGCCGCAGAAACGGAACCCGGATGCCTGGGAGCTGATCCGCGGCGCCTACCACGACCTGGTATCCGCGCGCTCGCAGCTCGCTTCCGTGCCGGCCAACCTGGCATCGGGATACCACCGTGACCTGCAGGTGGTCAAGAAGAGCATAATGTCCGCCCTCGAGTCCTCCCGCATGCTGGCAGAGGCAGTGCGCCACGCCCTCGCCGGGCTCACTTTCGATCCGGATGCCGCTGCCCGCACGCTGACGCCGGAAGTGTTTGCCACCCATGAAGCCAACAAGCTGGTTTCCGAAGGGGTGCCGTTCCGGGAGGCGTACCGCAAGGTGGCCGCCATGCTGGAGGAGGGCAGGGAGCATGCGGCGAAAGTATCAGCGACCGGATCCGGATTGCCATCCACCGGTAGAATATCGGAAAAAACCGGCTCGGAGCAGAAGCCCGGAACGACCCCGCTCGCATCATCTGAAGAGATCGTCGACGCTTACCGCCACACGGGTGCGCCCGGTTCGGGATTGCCCGACGCGCTGCGCCGGGAAATGCAGGACCTGCGGGATTGGGTCGGTCAGAAAAAAGCGCACTCGGAACAGATCAGAAACGACCTGCTCGGCGCAGGCAGAAAGTAAAAAATCTTTGTGTCCATCACGGAATAAAAGTATCATTCAGGAAAAGGAAGAACGGAGCGAACCTATGTCAGACAAGATCAAAAACAGATTTCAGGCCACATGCCTGGGTGCAGCCATCGGAGAAGCGATCGGCATGCCGGCCGAGGGAATGACACCGGAACAGGTGGCCGCCACATTCGGGAACATCACCGGATTCCAGGACCGGCCCCCGGCAGAAGATTTCAGTCCGGTCGCGGCGGGACACTCCGCGCGCCAGACCGAGGCGCTGCTGTCCGTGCTTGCCGCCGCCACCCCGCTCCCCGATCTGCAGGAGTTCGCCTTCACCGTCAAACAGGCACTGAACAAATACCCGGAAAAGTGGCCCAAATCCACCACCTTCGCCTGGCCGCCCTTTCCCGATGGCGGACACTATACCTTTTCCTTTGCCATCCCTGCCGCCCGGCTGCTGCATGAAGGCCGGGTTTCCTCGCAGGACCTGATCACGTGGATGCAGTCGCTGACCCCATCCTCCGTTGTCTGGCAGCAGAGCATCTGGCTCTATCTGCGTCTCCTGGACTATCTCTACGGCCTCGACAAAAAGGATTTTGATGCCGACGAGTTCCTCGAGAACGCCACCAAATACATACTGGAAGCGGAACGGCATTTCCCCGGCGACTACAAGATCCGCCGGCGCATGCAGGTGACGGAGCCCATGATGGACGAGCCTCTTGAATACATCGCCAAGTCATGCGGCGGGGTAAGCAAGCTTGCCGAGGATATGATCACGTTTGTCGGCGCCGTATTCCACCGCCACCATGATGATTTCAAAGCGGCCGTCACCGCAGCAGCCAATCTTGGCGGGGCCAGCGAGGCCTCCTGTTTCTATCTCGGCAGCCTGTTCGGGGCGCTGGACGGCATGGATGCGCTGCCCGGCGACTGGCTGGACGGTTATGCCGAGCGCGACCGCGTGGAAGCCGCACTTACAGCCTTTGAAGAACGTGCCGGAAGCACCAGATAACGAAGAACCGCATAACAGCGACGGCGACCCGCGCATCATCCCGCCGGAAATACTGCTGCAGGCCTATGCCCAGGGGATCTTTCCCATGGCGGAGTCACGGAATGATCCCGAAATCAACTGGTATTCCGCCCGCCACCGCGGCATCATTCCCCTCGAGGAATTCCACGTCTCAAAGAAGGTGCAGCGCCTCATCCGCAAAAAACCCTGCCGTTGGACCGTAAACAAAGACTTCCGGGGCGTGATGGAGGGATGCGCCGATCGCGAGTCGACGTGGATCTCCGACCGCATCATCGCCTCCTTTGAGGCCCTGCACGAGCTCGGCCACGCTCATTCGGTCGAGATATGGCAGGATGACCGGCTGGTGGCCGGCGTCTACGGCGCCTCGCTGCGTGCGGCCTTTTTTGCCGAATCCATGTTCCAGCGCGTCCCCGAAATGGGCAAAGTGGCGCTCTGGCACTGCCATCAGGTACTGGTGGATGGGGGATTCCAGCTTTGGGACGTCCAGTTTCACACCCCGCACCTTGCCCGGTTCGGATGCCGGGAGATCGGTACAAAAGAGTACAAACGTTTGCTGGCCAAAGCGCTGCGCCGGAATGCCGCCTTTGCCGGCACAGAGGGCGTCTTTTAGGGCATTCTGTTCCGGAAGCTTAAAATTTCGTATCTTTAAGGTTACGCCTTACAAAATCAAAATACATTGAATACAGAAAAATTTACTGATCTTGGCATCAGTGCGCCCATCCTGAAAGCCATCAAGGATATGGGCTACGAAGCACCCACGAAAGTACAGGTCGCCGCCATCCCCGCGATCCGCGAAGGACGCGATGTGGCGGGACAGGCACAGACCGGCACCGGCAAAACCGCCGCCTTCGCCATACCGTTGCTGGAGGATATCGACCCGAACCTGCGGACGGTCCAGGCCATCGTAATGTGTCCAACCCGCGAACTGGCCGTTCAGGTAACCGGTGAGATCATCAAGCTCGCAAAATATCTGCCCGGAATTCACGCGACCCCGGTGTATGGCGGACAGCCCATCCAGCGGCAGATCAAACAGATAAAAGACGGGTCGCAGATCGTGGTGGGTACGCCCGGACGCGTGATCGATCACCTGAAGCGCGGCACACTGTCCCTGAACCTGCTCAAGATGGTCGTGCTGGACGAGGCCGACGAAATGCTCAATATGGGATTCCGGGAGGATATCGAGACCATCCTGAGCTTCACACCGGAGGATGTGCTCCGCCAGACGGTCATGTTCTCGGCCACCATGTCGCCGGAGATCCGCAAGATCATGGCCCGGTACTTCCACGATCCCGTCACCGTGACGGTGGAGGGAAAAACCCCGTCGGCAGAAGGGATCACCCACTATGTCGTGGAAGTGCGCGACTCCATGCGCACCGAGGGCCTCTGCCGGCTGATAGACCTGCAGAACTATACTTTGTCCCTGGTATTCTGCAACACAAAACGGACTTGCGACCAGCTTGTCGAGGATATCCGTTCACGCGGATATGCCGCGGATGCGTTGCACGGGGATATGACACAGCGGGTGCGCGACAAGGTAATGCGCTCTTTCCGCGAAGGCCGGATCGAGGTGCTGGTGGCCACCGATGTGGCCGCACGCGGCCTTGATGTGGAAAACGTGGACGCGGTGTTCAATTACGACGTCCCGCAGGACCCCGAGTACTATGTGCACCGGATAGGGCGCACCGGTCGGGCCGGCAAGACCGGCGTAGCCTACACGTTTGCAACCGGCCGCAAGTACCGCAACATCCGCTACATCGAAAACAAGCTGAAGATGCGCTTTCCGGTCATTCCGCTGCCCTCCATGAAAGAGGTGGCGGCATCGGTACGCGACGGGATACTGGACGATGTGCGCGAGGTGCTGGAATCTGGCGGACTTCGTCCATATGTAGAGCAGATCGAAACTATTGCCGAGGGTGGATTTGCACCCGTTGAAGTGGCTGCCGCGCTGCTGAAATTGCGGGAAGAATCGTCCGTATCGGACCGCTACCGCAGCCCCGATGACGAAACTACCGGTAAAAGCCAGGAAAAACGGAAAGACCGGCCAGATCCCGTCAGCCGGAGAAAGAAAGCCAAAACAGGCAAGGCATCAGGAAAAGCAAAAAAAGAACCTTTTTATGCTCCATTCGTGAAGAAAAAAGGATCTGGCAGGCAAGGCGGCAGCGGTAAAGGGAAAGACCGCGGGTGATGAAAAAAGAACCGGGAAAGACCGCGGGTGATGAAAAAAATCTTGGAAAGGGCCCGGTGACGAAAAAATAACCGGATCCAATCGAAAATCAGCTGGATCCGGTTCGTAAACCTGGCGGTCTCCTGCAAGGAAATCTTTCTTTCCTTATTTGACCACGGTCATTTTGCGGTTCAGCACATTTCCGCCGGCTTCAAGACGGTAGACATAGATGCCGCTGGAAAGCATGGATGCGTCAAA
>RECX01000182.1 GCA_007693825.1 Balneolaceae bacterium | reverse complement strand
TAGTAGACATCAAAGTGTTCGGACTGGATGAATCGCCAGTCAAACTGTGAGTACTGCACCCGGTTTTTCCCGAAACCGAAATACTGCGCATGGGATTGGGGTACAGTGAGCGAGCCGCCAATCAGCAGGATGCACATAGCAGCTAGCATGCGGACAAAAGGAAATTGACGTTTTGAATTCATCTGTGTCTGTACATTGTTTAAGTAAAATTACATCATCGCTGATAACGGGTAAAACGTTCCGTCCAAACTGGCCGGAATTACTTTTTTTTGGACGGCTCCGGCAGAAAATCAATCTGGCGCTTTTCGATATCCGTGCGGGCCACTTTCACCCCGATGTCATCACCCAGACGAAATGACTTGCCACGGCTGCGGCCCCGCAGCTGGTGGCGGGCCTGTTCATAGACGTAGAAATCATCATCAAGATCGCGTACAGCGATCATGCCTTCGCAATAACTTTCGTTCAGCAGGACAAAGAGCCCTTTTTCTGTGACGCCGCTGATCACACCATCGAATGTATCTCCGATGTGTTCGGACATGTATTCCACCTGCTTCAGCTTGATGGAATCACGTTCGGCTATAACGGCATCGCGTTCTTTTTCGCTGCAGTGGTCGCCAAGCACGATCAGCTCCTGAAAGCTGTAACCGGGCAGTCCGGCAGCATACTGCTTCAGAAGGCGATGTACCACCAGATCGGGATAACGTCGGATGGGACTGGTAAAGTGTGCGTATTCCCTGAAACCGAGACCGTAGTGTCCGATATTTTTGGGACTGTACACGGCCTTGGCCATCGCGCGCAGTACCAGTTCGTTGATCGCATATTTCAGCGTGGTCTTGTTGGCTTGCTTAATGAGACTGTTTATCTGATCGGAAGTGACCTGGCCGTCACTGACGTGAAACTCAATGCCCAGCGGACGTACATTTTCCCCGATATTCTTGAGTTTTTCGGGATTTGGCCGGTCGTGGATGCGGTAGAGGAACGGGTAACGTGTTTTTTCTGCTTTGTCACCATCCTTCCCCTTATTCTGTCCATTGCCCCGGCTTTTCTCCTGTTCCCGCAACCGGGTCACATGCTCCGAAACGGTTTTATTTGCCATCAGCATACACTCCTCCACCAGGCGGTGCGCTGCCAGGCGCTCCTTGATATAGACACCCAGCGGGCGTCCGTTTTCATCAAGCCGGAACCGGGGTTCGGGTGTGTCCAGGTCGATCGATCCCTGCCGGAACCGATTGTCGGTGAGCATGGCGGTCATTTTGGCAAGGATCCGGACGGAAGTCTCGTGCTTGTGCCCTTTGCCATCGATGATCTCCTGCACTTCTTCATAGGTGAACCGCATGGAGGAGTTGATCACGGTCTCCTCGATGGAATACCCGACCACCTTGCCATCAGGGGTGATTTCCATGAAGCAGCTGTACGCCAGCTTGTCTTCGTTGGGACGAAGGCTGCACACTCCGTTGCTCAGGCACTCCGGCAGCATGGGGATAGTCCGGTCCACCAGATAGACACTGGTGCCGCGTTCCCGGGCTTCCTTGTCGAGGATCCGGTCCTGCTGCACGTAGTAGCTTACGTCGGCGATGTGCACGCCAAGGTAGTAATTGCCATTGTCACGGACTGAAATGCTCAGCGCATCGTCAAAATCCTTGGCGTCATGCGGGTCAATGGTGAACACCTCCCAGTCGCGGATATCCTTGCGGCGCTTGTACTCCTTTTCGTGGATGTCTACGGCCACACTTTCCGCGAACTCCTCCACGGCGGCCGGGAACGCGGCCTGCATTTCATTTTCGGCGAGGATGGAAAGGATTGAGGCGTTGTTGGTGCCTTTTTTGCCAAGGTTTTCGAGGACCTCTGCTTCCGGAAGCGAGCGCGGGTGCAGCCAGTCCACCAGCCGGAAGGTGACTTTGTCGTTGTGCCGGGCGCCTTTGGTGTTATCAGGATGCACGAAAAACTCAACCTGCGCCGACTTCTCATCCGGAATGATCAGATAGGTGCTCTTGCCCTCCTTGTGGAATGTGCCGACGAAGAACTTCTTGCCGCGTGAGATCACATCCACAATTTTACCCTCTTCTCGGTCGCTTCGGGATTTCGGGAGGATGGCCACCCGGACCCGGTCTTTATCCAGTGCCGTGCCGGTGTGCTTGGACGGGATGCGGATATCCTGCTCCCTGTCCTCCACCCTGACATAGCCGGTGCCGGACCGCGTGCTTGTAAAGACGCCCTCGGCCACGTTACCGTCCTGGCGCGCGTCGGCTATGCGATAGGTATCGTTCTTCTCGACGATCTTTTTGTTCTTGAGCAAGCGTTTTAGCGCCTTGTTGAATCGTTCATCACCCTTTTTGGGAGGCAGTTTGAAGGCTCTGCGGAGCGTGTCGCGTGCGACCCAGCTTTCGGAGTGGCGCTCCATCAGTTCCAAGATGAGGTCTTCTAGGTGAATCTTCTTTTTTTTCATTGCGTGTGTATAGTCAAATATATTGTTGCAGCTATTTCAGATGAGTCCTGAAGTGTAAAATTCCGGCAAGTAAGTGAATGCCGGTAAGTAAATGCTGGTAAGTAAATGCTGGTAATGGAACAAGCAGGAAACCGGAATCATTCTTCCCATGCCTGTATATTTTATTCTGACTCCTGAAGAGGCGGTTCGTTGCCGGGCACTTCTTCCCGGATGCCGAAAATGCCATCGGCGCCCGTCGTGTTCCGGCCTTCGGATTCGCCATCCCTGCCGGCAGTCGCTTCACCTGCAGGTTCGGGTTCATCGCTTCCCAGCAATCCGAAAACTGTGGTTACATTACGCCAGATACGGCTCCCAAAGTCTTTCCAGGAATTGAAACGGAATTGCGCCTCCAGGCCAAGTCCGTTGACGTTCTCGACATCGGCCTGGGTTCCGAGAATGGACATGAGCATGGGATCTTTCCTGTGGAACACTTCTACGGAGAGGTTTGGATTGATGCGGTAGGTGGCGCCAAGGTCGCCGATATTGGCTTCTTCACCTCCCACTTCCCCTTCACGCCGGAGGACCAGCCGGTCATCGAACAGGCGCAGCGCTATGGCCAGGTCGGCCTGATCGAAACCGAGCAGGTTCAGGTCCACATCCAGGTTCAGCAGGTTGTCACTGAGCAGCGTATTGATCTGGCTGGACAGTAACTGGCTGATGCCCACCTGTCCGGCCCGGGCCTGAAGCGTTGTGCCGAGTTCCTGGGTCTGTGTATCGCCCACGAGGGCTCCGGAGATGAAACCCCCTGTAAACAGAAGGCTTGTGGCCTGGATCAGTTTCTGTTCTTCGCTGTTGAGTACGTTGAGGATCGTGGCGTTCTGCGTGGCATCAATTGCGTTCGGGAACTCGAAGTAGAAATCGTTTTCTATGTTGTCAAGGGGGCCGGTGATGCGAAGCAGCAGTTCAACGGGCACCCGGTTGGTCTGTTCTGCCGCCGCCCCGAGGAGCGGGGCAATATTTGGCCGGGACCGGTAGACCGCGGTGATATCCAGCAGGGCGTTTGTGGGGTCTCCATCCAGGCGGATGCCCCCCCCCTCACGGAGTATGAACCTGCGCGTGAGAATATCGCCGCCGACGAACAGATAGTCACCGCTGTTGATGTCGAAATTCCCGAATACCTGCAGGTCCTCGTCTTCCAGCGTGATGCGTACGCGGCCGCTTCCCTGTGCGTTGACGATTTCCCCGGTTACCGGATCGAATATGAGCTGAACCGTGGAGTTGGGCCCGGCAATGAACTGAAGGTCCATGCGGAACACTTCCATGAATGAACGGTCGATCTGACGCAAAATGGCGGGATCCGTGATGATTTCCCGCCGGAAGTCCACCTCGCTGAAATCCTTTACAAACCGGATGAACCGGCCCTGGGCCTCATCTACGGATTGCCCCACAAGCGGGAGGGACAGGCGCGACTGGCTGGTGGTTGTTACCGGTTCGATGGTACGCACAAACGGGGATATGTTGGATCCGCTGATATTTACAACACCTGTGCCGGATACCCTGCCATAAAATGGAACGTCCGGACCGTCGCTGTTATCCAAAAACCGGAGATTCCGCATATCCATGGTAATATCCATGAACTTTTCGGGCTGGAAGTCATTGAAGTCAAAATAACCGGTGACCGTTCCCCTTCCCCTGGCAACATCACGTACGTTGAGCTGGTGAATGATAACGCCGTCATGGCGGTTCACCGATACGCGGCCATCAAGGTAGTAAAGCGGTTCCAGGAATACGGGAATCACCTCTGATTCGAGGATTTCGAAGTCGCCGTGAAAATCGAAATCACTGAAGTTGCCGGTGATATACCCTGATCCGGTGGCTCTTCCCTCAATGGATTCAAAGATGCTTTCCATGAGATGACGCAGCACCCATGCGTCCAGTTCCTTCAGATCTATATCAAAGTAGTAGAGCGAATCAACCGGTTCGTTCACGTCGGGTGCCCGGAACCAGCCAGATGCGGTCACATGTTGCCGGATGCCATTGTTGCGTTCGATATAATCGGCATACTTCTGTTCATCGGTGATGACAAGCAGATCTGTGTCGAACCGGTCTTCCGTGGCGTTATAACTGCTGTTGAGGCTCACATCACCTAAAATGCGATTGTTCAGCGAAAGGCGATCCACAGTGAGGTTGCCGTGGAACAGCGGATTCACGGCCAGGTTCTTCGTCACAAAGTCGCCATCCAGCAGCCCCTGGAAAGATACTCGGCCATCTATCATCTCTGAAATGCGCTGCAGGTCGACATTGTCAAATCGGTATTGTACCGAATCTTCGGGGTCGCTGCTGAACGTGCCGTCCACAAAAATCCTGTCGTTGCCGCTCAGGGCCAGAAAATCCTCGACATGCAATTTGCCGTCGCGTGAATAGCGGAACAGCGGGCGGCCTTCGGTAGCCCAAAGATAACGCTGGTTGCCAAGAACGAAGCTGTCGATACCGAAAAAGAGTTCTTCAGCTTCAAGTCTTCCTGTGATGTCAGCGGCCAAACGCACTTCATTTGCAAAATGTGCGATACGGCTGCGGCTGGTGACCTCTCCGGAATCAAATGCGAGGATCCATGATAAACTGTCCACGATCTGCTCCATGAAATGAAGCTGCCCGACCCGCAGGTCAAGATCCAGTTCCATGGCATCGTGGATCGGCCGGTCGTGATGGAAACCGGCGGTAAGAGAAATGCCTGTGCGATTTATGGAGAATCCATTCCAGGTTGTGGAGTCATCCAGAAATTCCGAACGGATCAGAAGTTTTTCATTGTCGGCATGCACGTCCATCTCAAGCTGCAGCCTGGATGTGATCTCGGGCAAACGGGGAATGTAAGCACGCAGCAGTGGCAGGTTCTTGATTTCAAAAAAGATGTCGGCCTTGATGAGATCTTTGTCTGATGCCCTGTAAGCGACAGGCATTTCTTCCGCCTGGAACAGGATCTCCTCATTTATTCTTTGCACAAGATGGTCGCTCCACTGCCGGAACAGCGGGGGTATGGACGGGATGAGGATATCTCCCTCCATGACGAGATCAGCAACCGAACTGGTCAGCCGCACCGAACGTGTTGCCGATTCGGGGTGATTCATGTCCAGGTACACCTGATGCGACCCGAGGTCAGAGCCATTGATTCTTGAGGGAAACACATCCACAATGATACGCCCGTACCATTCACTCAGATTGCGGCCGTGCCAGTTTATATCATAAGCCATGTTCCATTCTGAGTCGGGGAGCGCAGTGTTTTCCATGACGGTGCTCATGTCAAAACCGGATGAGCTGCCCCTCATGAGAATGTGCGGCCATTCTCCCTGGAGATTGACGGATCCCCTGCCATCTATGTAATCTGCGCCCTGATAGTAGCCGAATTCATGCGTGATGATCCGGTCTGCGTAAACCAGGTCCAGGTGCATGTCCGGTATGTGGAATCCGGCCAGGCGGGACTCAAAGAGGTCCACGTCCAGGGATATGCGCGTTGATCCATTCAGCAGGTTTTCTGCAGTGAGGATCATTTCGGTATTGACGTGTCCGGGAAATGATTCGAGCCCTTTCCAGGCGGCGGGGTTTATGTCGTTTCCGTAGAGGGAAAGCTCCAGGGTCAGCGGAGGTGCCAGGTCGAGGGTACCTCCGGCTTTCAAAGACCCTTCAGGCAGCTCCATATCAAGGTCGACGTACAGGGTGTCGGTATTCCCGCGGATGCTCCCGATGCCGGAGAGCGCCTGCCAGTCACGAAGTGGCAGATCGGTGATTTTGGGGATGAATTCGGCGAGATCGGAATCATCCAGCTGGATGTCTCTGAAATCGAGCTTGTATATCAGGTTTGCCGGATCGTGGAAATTCTCAAGGCTGGCGTCGAAATGGAACCCGGTATCTCCGGCAAGGAGGCCGGCATCCCGGATGATCATCTCCGTGGTGGAACCTGATGCGTCGAATGATGTCACAAGTCCCGGAAAACCGGGTGGAAGGTCCGCTCCGGCAAATGCAAGTTCTTCAGGGGCGAGAAATGCTTCCAGCAGATTGACGGACCAGGTTGCATTGCGGAATTGCCGGGTCAGCTCTGCGTCAAACAGGTTGATGCCATCAAATTCCATGTTCCAGTCCAGATGGGAACTGCCCAGGCGCATTCTCATCACATTGAACTCAAGATATCTGCTGTCATTGTAAATCTGGCCGGAGAGCGTGAATTCGCGGTGACCAAGATCCTCAAGCAGCACGGTGAGATAGGAGATATCCAGATAGCGCTGGTCTGTTGATATCTCAAGGAACATTTCGGTATTGATCTGTTCCAGACGGAAGGGTTCGGACAGATAACGGCTCTGTATGCCATCCGGAAGGTTTTCCAGATGGAGCGTTCCATCCTCTATCTGAACGAAGGGGGCATAGATTTCAAGGCTTCGGAATGGTTGTGTAAAAGAGACGTGTTGAGAGATATCCTGTTGTGACCCGGGCTTGCGTTGGTCCGGGATCCGGTTGAACACATTGGCAAGCGTATAGGCACCCTGCTCGTCCGTTCGCAGATAGACCGTCGGCTTTTGCAGTGCCAGGTCATTGATGACCAGGCTGCTCCGCAGGAGGGCGAACAGGTCGACCTGCAGGCGGAGATTGTCCATGGTCACAATGGTGCGATCTTCGTGTTCCAGGACGAGATCACGGAGCTCCATTTGGAGCGGAAGGAAACCGCCTGCCTCACCGATATGAAGTGTGCCCTCGAAATTATTGTTAAACCACGTTTCGGCACGTTCGGTCAGGTAGTTTCTGGCCGGATCTGTCTGGAGCATCAGGAAAACAGCTCCGGCAAAAAGGATGACGGTTGCCAGCAGGACCAGGATGCTGCTCCAGAATATGCGCCAGGTGATATAGAGGAAACGGTAGAACAATAGTGCGGTCAGGTCAAAACATCAAATGTATATTTCCAGGCTTCCTTCAGCAGGGCACTATCGCTGACAGAAGTTACCAGTGGTTTTCCGTGCGCAGACACCAGGACCAGCCGGATATCCGCGTCCCGGTTTTTCTTGTCATGTGCCATGAGGGTAACGAGTTCACCGGCACGGCTGGTGTACGGGCCCAGGTCAAGGCGGTATTTATCTTTCAGCTGCAGCAATGGTTCATCCGACACTTCGTAACCGAGACGGCGTGAAATAAACAGCGCCGCGATCATACCTGCGTATACGGCCTCGCCATGGTTGATATTGCGATAGTTATCCAGTGCTTCCAGGGCATGGCCGAAAGTATGGCCGAAATTAAGCCAGGCGCGGCGGCCTGCTTCACGTGCATCGGTCGCCACGACACCAGATTTGATCCGCACAGAGCGTTCGATCACGTGTTGCAGCAATTTCGGGGTGCGGGTTGCGGGATCGGCAAGGGCGGCCCCGTTCTCAAGCAGATCCGGATCTGCGATGTATCCGTATTTGAGCACCTCACTGATACCGCAAAGCCATTCGCGCTGCGGCAGGGTCTGAAGAAAGGCGGTATCAAAAAGAACGGCCCGGGGATGGTAAAAGGCACCGATCGTGTTTTTACCGAAAGCGTGGTTGATCCCCGTCTTGCCGCCTATGGCGCTGTCCACCATGGCAAGCAGCGTGGTCGGCACGTGAAACAGCGGCAGTCCGCGCATCAGTGATGCTGCGGCAAAACCGGCCAGGTCGCCGGTGACACCCCCTCCAATGGCGATCAGCGGTGTATTGCGCTTCAGCGCACCGGAAAAGGCAAAATCCATGACACGGTTCCACATGGCCATGCTTTTCGACGCTTCACCGGATGGCACTTCGAAACAGCGAGCCATATCATCCGGAAAAGCCGCGTTGATCCGTTCCCGGTGCGCGGCCATGACATTTTCATCCACAATAAGCACGGGCTGACTGTCAGTTTTGCCGGCGGCGCTGTCGGGGAAACCGGCCGCAGGGTCTGAGGCATCAACAGTATCTGGATCAGAAGCATCAACGGCAACTTGGTTGCCCGCCGTATCCAACAGGCCTGCTCTCCGCCCATGATTCCAAAGGAGATGAAGGTCATCGAACAGCAGGAAGCGTGATTCGTCCCTGTCAGTTATGAGTAGTGAGGGAAGCTGGAGCATATTCTCTGAGTAATCGGATCAGTTCGTTGATGGTCTGTTGCCGTGACCAGTGCGGCTGGACCGGAACCCTGATATCGGCTTGCAGGTAATGTATTTTTCGTTTTGAGAGCAGTTCGCTTATTCGCTTGCGGAGCAGTTCATCGCTCAGCAGTTTGCCTTGGGAATCCTGCAGCAGGGGACGTTTTTTATCCTTTTTGAGCCTTTGAAAAAGTGTTTCCACGGGAACATCCAGGAAGATGGTGAGGGCTTGCTGTTTCAGCAGGTCGCGAATTTCTTTCTGCTGGATGGCACCGCCGCCCAGAGCCAGGACCGCCGGACCGTGGCCAGGCATGGTGCGAAAGCAGCTGCGTTCTGCCATCCGGAAATATTCTTCCCCTTTTGTCCGGAATATGTCCGGGATCTTCAGTTTTTCTTCCTTTTCGATCACCTTGTCCAGATCGAAAAATGGAAGCTCAAGCCGATCGGCCAGTTCCTGGCCTATCCTGCTTTTTCCCGAGCCCATGAATCCGGTCAATACGATCAAATTTCTTGCTTCCATATCCTTGAAAAATACGAATAATTTTCCGGATTTTCAGGATTCCTGCGAGTCGGGTTTGGCAGGCGCGACCATTTCCACCTTTTCCCTGGTCACGGTAACCAGTCCCGGGGCGGCACCTTTGGGTTTGCGCACGTGCTTGCGCTTGGCGATCATGACCGGGACCATGGACGATCCGGCTTGCCGGGAGTATGCTGCGGCGAACGATGCGGCCTTGCGGATCAGCCGGGCGTCTGGCCAGCCGCTGCCCCCCCCTGTCCGGAGCAGCACATGTGATCCGGCTGTTCCGCGGGCATGCATCCAGATATCTTCCTTGTGCGATAATGCGAGTATTTCGTCATTGCTTTTAGCATTTTTCCCGATCCATACTTCGTATTCACCGATTTTTACGATTTTGTAAGGCCGGGCCACCTGTTGGCTCCCGGATGGTGCGAGGCCGTACTGCTGCAGGCGTGCTTCCTGTTTTTTCACCCATTTTTCCAGTTCTGCCGGATATTCGATGGCTTCCACTTCGGCAAGCAGCTGCTCCATTTCTTCCAGTTGTGCGGCAATCTGACTCTTTATCTTGCCGGAAAGCGAGATTTCCTTTCGGATGCGGGCGGCCCTGGCGTAATATTCCCGTGCCTGATGGATCAGGGTCTCGCCCGGGGTCACCGGAATGACCCGCTCGCTGCCGCCTGAGTTCCAGTCGGAGACCACGACCCGGTCCTCCACGGCCTTTTTGCCGGGATTGGGCTGGCTCATGAGCAAATGTCCCGCCTGCTCCATTTCCTCCGCTTTTTGAAGCCGTTCCGGTTCTTTTTCAAACTGCTCCATCTGCTTTCGAAGCCCTGATATACGCCTGCTCATCTTCTTTTCCAGGTCTCGTTTTCTTGGCAGCAACCTGCGCTCACGGTTTTTTGACAGGAAGAGGGTGCGGACGGCATCGTTGACACTTTGGAAGGTCTTTTCGGGTGGATGGGACAGGTAGTCCGGCGGCAGCAGGCTCAGGTTTCCTTCTGCGGTGATGCAAATGATTTCAGGATGCAGCAGCTTTTCCCTGAGCTTGGCCAGTCTCTTCCTGAGATCTTCTTCATTCAGAGATTCCATGTCGCATGTATCCGCCACATCATTGATAATGCCACGCGGAAACTGTCTATCGATGGCAATGATTTTCTTGCGCAGCGGCTGTCCGGCATTAAGAGTGGACGGGATGTCTTGCGATCCCGTTTTGTCTTGAATGCCGGAGACAGGGGACGCAGCTCCTTCGAACGCCCGGCTGTTCTTGAAAGACGAGAGGATGCGTCCCTCCTTGACCAGGAACACATTGGGCCGGCTGGAAAACGGCATGAAAAGAAGCTGGAGGGCGGTCTCCTGAAAGGTTATCCGCATGTAACGGTCGCCGGGCGTTGCCATGGCAACGTCAGCGACGGTGCATCCTTCAAGTTCGGGAAAAAAGCCGGCGGCGTTGTGCGAAGGCGGAGCGGCGCGTCCATCCAGGAACAAGGCCGTACCGGGAGAAGCCGCCGAGAAGGTCAGTTTCAGGGCGGGATCCGTCCGGAAAAAGAAATCGATCTGATCTTTTCGGCTGGACCACACTTCCATGATTTCCTTTCCGGAAATTTCGTATCTTACCTCTGCGACCAGCGAATGTAAAGTATAATAATTGTTCATACGTTACTTTCTCTGTCCTCGTAGCGCTTTTAAATTAAACATCAGATTGTATGAACTACCCCATTTTCAGTGCCATCGTCAATCAGATGGAAACACGACTCAGCAGGAGAGCTATAAATATAAATCAGTTCCGGGTATGGAACGAGGATAAAATCAATGCAACGGGCCTCGAAATTGGTGTAAGCCTGGGCGGCAAGTCCAATCATGTTCATCGTCTTGTGATCAATCTTGACTGGGACAAGTTTCGGGAGGCCAGTCTGGCAAGACAGTTGCCGGGCATGGAGAAGCATCCGCTTTTAAAGGACCCCGTTTTCAACAGGAACAGTGTGAGCCCCTACCTGGATGTGGAAACAATCTGGTACTTTGACGAGCAGGCGCTTTACCGGAAGCTGAAATCGCAGGTGGGCAACATGCGGACGGAGGCGGCCAGCCACTGGATGGAGTTTATCAATGCCGAGCTGAAGCGGGTGCTGACGGATGAGAACCTCATCACACGCTGGCATATGGAAATTGAGGGTGATATCAACGGCCGTTATGTAACGGACATGAGCCTTATCTCCTATCTGCAGTATGACCTTGATTCATTTCAGTCTCTGAACGACATTCATGCACATCTTGAGAAGAACATTCAGTTGATCCTGCAGCGTACGGATATCATTATGAAGATTGCCTCCCGGACAATGGAGAAAGCAGCCTGAGACCAGCAGGTCATGCACTGATTCAGCAGGTCATGCACTGATTCAGCAGGTCATGCACTGATTCAGCAGGTCATGCAGTAATCCATAGTGCCGTTTGCCGGCTTATATCACAGCTGAGCAGGATTTCTCCTGCTGCCATGATATGTACGTTCTGAGAGGGCGATACCCGGACCAGGCCGGAGGGCACTACTTCTTCTTATGCCTGTTTTTCCGCAGTCTCTTCTTTCTTTTATGCTTGGCAATTTTTGCGCGCTTGCGTTTTTTTCCGCTGGGCATACGTTCTGATTTTAATGGTTCTTATTAGTGAGAAAGTTCGTGATGATGCCGATCCAGGTATCCCTGTACAACAGCTTCCCATTCCGGGTCTTCTGAGAGCATCAGCGAACGTTCAAAAAACGGAATACTTTCGCTGATATTTCCCAATTGATGCATCAGGACACCCATGTTGAAGCTGGCACGTACATGATCGGGATCAACCCTGAGCGCCTGTTCCAGCATGGAGTATGACGTTTCCGGCTGCAAAAGGCTCATGTACACCACGGCAAGATCCGTCAACACATCCGGATCATCCGGCTTGAGCTTAAGAGCACCAATATACATCTCTTCCGCCTTTTTTGCTTCCTCTTTTATTCGCTCTTCCTCATTTTTCTGCCGGGCCGCGGCAACATGGAGTTCTGCGGCATGCAGGTAATCAGCGTGGTTGCCGGTCAGACGGGCACGCCGGGCACCCCAGTTAGCGGCATCCCGGTAGTGACCGGCACCGGAATAAATCCGGATCAGCTCACCGTAGTACGGTAAACGTGCCCGTTGCAGTGCAAGGGTATCCAGGACAGATGTGACGTAGGCAATGCGGTCTTTTTCTTCGGGTTGCAGGGAATCAGGTGCTTCGTTCCTGCCTGAAGGAACATCGTTGGCCGTCCGGTCAGGGGTGGGATGCTGCGCGGATCTGCCAGGTCCGGCAGTCTCCTTGCTATCCCAATAGATCGCGAGAACCAGGGCCGAGATGGTCAACAGGCTGACAACAGCCAGAAAGCCTCGGTTGAACATACAAATGGATTAGATACGCTAATGAATGAGATACCGGTAAAAAAAAAGATACCCGGAAGCCAAAACCGATGGATCCGGATATCTTAATAAAGATACGAAAAAAAACAGTGCCGTGTATCCTGATGGATACGCCGCTGGCCGGTCAGGAATTCAGGGAACCATTGACGGCCTGTTTGAAATCTTTCGAAACTTTAAGTACGGGGACATACTGTTCGGGAACAGTAACTTCCTCGTTCGTTTTGGGATTGCGCGCAATGCGTCGGGCTCGTTTTACCACTTTGAAGCTTCCGAAGCCCCGAAGTTCAATATTCTCGCCCTTTTTCATCGATTCAATCACGGTCTGCAGGAATCCGTTGACTACGGCTTCCGTTTCGATTTTTGTTATTCCGGTATTGGCCGAGATTACTTCTACGATGTCTGCCTTGGTCATTTTTTCAGGATTTTTGGTGGAAAAGATTACTACACATGTTGTTACTGAAACTTCGTTTATGAATACCCCAAACAAAAAAAAGGGCTGAGGGTTCCCGTTATTTGTAAAAAACTTAAAAAAAATTAATCAGCGACCCCATTCTTTTTTCATGTGAGGCAAAAAAACACTATCATTTTTCGTGGCATGTGTCCTGTAGCTATGGCCACTGTAAGCAGGAGTATACGAGGGCTCGAATCATCCCTGCAATCAACTACATTCCAATAAATAAAGCAATATGGAATTATTCGAGAAGATTATCTACACGCTTGAGGATCTGGTCTGGAACACACCCGAAATCATGCCTCTGATGGTCATTGCGCTGCTGAGTTTCGGGCTGTTCATCACACTGCGCCTTGGATTCATTCAAATTCGCAAATTCGGGCACGGACTGAAGGTGCTCTCCGGTCGCTATGCCGATGCCAACATCCTGGGTGATGTCAGCCATTTCCAGGCGCTGAGCACCGTACTGTCGGCAACGGTGGGTATCGGGAACATTGCCGGAGTGGCCCTTGCCATTCACTTCGGCGGCCCCGGAGCCCTCTTCTGGATGTGGGTGACGGCTGTATTTGGCATGGCTGTCAAATATTCCGAGTGCACCCTGAGCACCATTTACCGCAGGACCAACGAAGACGGATCGGTTTCCGGCGGACCGATGTACTACATCGAACGGGGCCTCGGCAAGAAGTGGAAATGGCTGGCAGTTGCATTTGCCACCTTCGCTGTAATCTGCTCATTCCTTACTGGCAATGGTGTCCAGGCCAACACCGTCGCCGATACCATGCTGAGCTCTTTCGGTATTCCGAAGGTGGTAACGGGTCTGTTAACGGCTACAGTGGTCGGACTGGTCATCATCGGGGGCATCAAGCGCATCGGACTTGTGGCGGCCCGCCTGGTGCCATTCATGGCCGTACTGTATGTTGCCGGCGCCATCGTGGTCCTGATGCTGCATCACACCGAAATCATACCCTCCCTCGCCCTGATTTTTACATCGGCCTTCAACCCGCAGGCCGGAGCTTTTGGCATCGGCTCCGGAGCCTTCATGATGACCTTTGTCTGGGGGATCCGGCGCGGTCTGTTTTCCAACGAAGCCGGACAGGGATCCGCTCCCATCGCCATGGCTGCAGCCAGGACAAACGAGCCGGTCCAGGTGGGCGTTGTTGCCCTGCTGGGACCCTTTGTGGACACTATCATAATCTGCACCATGACCGGCCTGGTCATCATCACAACCGGTGCCTGGGAAGCTCACCACCCGGCCAACCTGAACCTGAATCACCCGGAGGTAACCTATGTTGTCGGTGACCGCGAAGTCACGCGAAATTCAATGGATGAAATACCCGTTGTGATCACCATCGAGGACGGGATTCCCGTAGACGGCTTCTTCCGCTACTACGGCGTGGACGTGGATACCATCTATGCCGATCACACACGCATCGCGTTTTTCAATGGCACGATCACCATCTTTGGCGGGGAGGCGCTTGCAAGGGACGCCGATGACAACGTATTCACGCACCTCAATACCGGTGTCATCCAGAACGGAGCGCCGCTGACGGCCGCCGCTTTTGAAGTGGGCCTCGCACCGCTCTTTCCGCGTGGCGGTCTTCTCGTGACGTTCTCGGTACTCCTGTTTGCCGTATCGACCTCCATCAGCTGGAGCTACTATGGCGAACGGTCCATCCACTACCTGTTCGGCGACCGGTCGATATTCTATTACCGGATGATGTATGTCACAATGCACTTCATAGGTGCGGTGCTTACCCTTGGCGTGGTATGGACCTTCGGGGATATCATGCTCGGACTGATGACCTTCCCGAACCTGATCGGACTGTTTGCATTGTCAGGCGTGGTCTACAAGGCAACCAAAAAATACTTTGATACCTACCCGACCTGATACAGCCGGCACAACGTCGAACTATTTATCCGTTTTCGCACGCAGAAAGTCACAGCGGAAACGTTAGTAACGGAGCTTTCAACAGAAAGGTCCGGCCGGTTCTGCCTGCCGGACCATAACCAGGTATTATGACCAAAAAATTTAAAAATGTTACTCTGGTGGATCATCCCGTCGTGGCCCGTGATCTCACCATACTTCGCAACAAGGACACCTCTCCCCCCGTCTTCAGGTCTGCGCTCGGACGCATAGCCATCATCCTGGCGTACAACTCGCTGAAGGGACTTCCCCTGCGCAGGGTCACAGTGGAAACCCCCATCCAGAAAACGGATGGCTATGAACTTGACACCGAAATCGCAGTGGTCTCCATACTGCGTGCCGGGCTGGGCCTGGTGGATGCGGTCATGCAATTCATACCCGAGGCCAAAGTCGGCCACCTGGGGATGTATCGCGACGAGGTGACCCATCAGCCGATCGACTACTACTCAAAAATCCCCCGCAATATTGACCGGCACCACGTGCTGCTGGTGGATCCGATGCTGGCAACCGGTGGAAGCGCCGTGGATTCCATCTCGTTCCTGAAGAGCAAGGGAGCCAAAAATATCCGGTTCATGTGCCTGATTTCGGCTCCCGAGGGTATCCGGCGGATACAGGAGACGCACCCCGACATATCCATCATTACCGCAGCCATCGACGAACGCCTCAATGAGGATGCGTTTATCGTACCGGGTCTCGGTGATGCCGGCGACCGCATTTTTGGCACGATCTGATGCAGGATCCCGTCCAGGATCCCGTCCACAATCCAGCCACTCCGGAGGCCATTAACAACCAATGAATTCGAAACCGATCGATATCAGGGCATTTGTTTTACTGCTGATGCCTGGTTTTTTTTTCACCGCCTGCACGGACCTGTCAGATTATGACCGTGAACGGGTCAGGGACGCCATGGCCGACTCCCTCCTGTCGGTCACCGAATCCCGGAATATCCGCATGGATCTGATTGAGGATGGGCAACGCATTGTTTCCGTACACTCACCCTTCGCAGCTACCTACACCCGGGAAGGCCGCAGTGAAACGGATCTGCGTGACTCGGTGTATGTAGCGGTACTTGATTCAACCGGTGCGATTGAAACCGAGGTGACCAGCCGGTCGGCGCGGTACCTGGGACACAAGTCAGAATTTCATTTCACTGACGATGTACTCGTATCGACCCGTGACGGCCGGAGGCTGCGGACGGAGTACCTGGAATGGTCCCAGAGCGACCGCAGTATTTACACTCCGGATTTCGTTATCATTGTCACGGAAGCGGACAGTATCACCGGGTACGGCCTGACCGGCACCGACGACCTTTCCACGTACCGCCTCACGGAAGTGACAGGTGAATTTGAGCTGGAACAGAGCGAACGACAGGGGTCCCGATGATCCATCCCATCCACAAATTATCCAGGACAGCAGCCATATGATGCCCTCCGATCCTGCCTTATACATCATTACAGCGCGGATCCGGATGAAATTGCCGGCGCTGGTGATAATGCTGCCGGCACTGGTGATATTGCTGGTGCTCTGGCCGGCGGGTCCCGACGGGACAGCGGAAGCCCAGAACCGGGTCCGCATCCTGCAGTCCGATCAGCTCGAGGGTGTGGTGGCACCGGAAGGCCGTATCCGCAAGCTGACGGGAAATGTGGCCCTGAGCACCGATGATTTCACTATTTTGTGCGACAGCGCCTGGCACTTCATGGACCTGGAAGAGCTTCGGGCATGGGGAAACATTGAGATTACATCAGAACGGGATCAAATCTGGTCCGACCGGGCCACCTACGACCTGGAATCGGAAGTGGCGCTGTTTGAAGGCCGGGTGGTGATGCAGTCTGAAACGGCCCTGCTCTTCAGCGAAGAGGTGTTTTACAGTTTTGCCACGGAGATTGCCCTGTTTCCCGAACGGCTCCGGTTTGAGGATGAGCGCGGGGTGCTCGTCGCGGATTCCGGCTACTACTACAATGCCCTTGACAGCGCGGTTTTCCGTGGAAACGTGCAGGTAGCCGACTCGCTTCAGTATATCGAGGCCGACAGCATCTTCACCCGCCGCGGCGATGAGTATTATGAGCTCCATGGCCGGGTGTTCCTCGATGACCAGGAAAACCGTACCCGTCTGACCGGCGGTTTTGTGCTTTCCGACTCCACCGGATACCGGCGCGTCGAGGGTGGCAGCCGCATGCGCCGCATCAGCGAGGATCTGAGCGACACCACTTTCCTGTGGGCCGACTGGCTGGAAATGCAGCAGAAAGATACCATCAACACGTTTTCGGCCTACGATCAGGTCCACATCTGGACGGAACGCTACAGCAGCCTGTCGGACACCGCGCATTATGACGATGCCATAGAGCAGTTCATTCTGGAGGGCAATCCGAGGCTCTGGTACGAGGAGATGCAGCTGACGGGACCCTACATCCTGATCCAGCTCGAAGAGGATTCCGTGCGCTACCTGGATTCCTATCCCGGCTCCTTTGCCGTTCAGCGCGATACGACTATCGACCGGCTCAATCAGATAACCGGGGATACGCTCTTTGTACAGTTCGAAGACGGGAGCGTCTCATACATGCAGGTATGGCCCCGTGGAAATGTGCTCTATTTTGTCAAGGATTCGGATGGCCAGGCCGATGGAGCCATCGAAATGACGGCCGATTTCATCAGGCTGGTTTTTGAAGAAGGGGAACTGGAGGATGTGATTGCCCGCCGGAACGTGGACGGGATATTCCACCAGGAACATGATGGGATTTCGCAAAAGCGAATCAGTGGATTCGTCTGGGAGCCCGGATTGCGTCCGGAACGTCCTGAAGAGCCGATAGCGCCCAGACTGCCTCCGGTTCCTGACGTACGGCCGTTTGAGCTGCCGGAGCGGTTCACTGGCGGCAACGGGATTGCAGACCGGAGCCCGTCCCGGCCTGATTGACCGGGAACGGAGACGGGACAATAATGGCGGGACAGATCTCCCGGGGCGGTATTCATCCCGGGAAATCGGGTTTCCGGCCAGACGGCAAGATCAGGAGTTCTCCTCCCGCTGAGCCGTTTCCTTCATGATACGATCCTGGATCTCATGCGGCACAGGTCCGTATCCGTGGAATTTGCGGGTATGGGTGGCCCTTCCCTGGGTCATGGAGCGCAGGTGGGTGGCGTAGCGGTAGAGCTCAGCCAGCGGTACCAGTGCCTTGACCTTCTGGAACGTGCCTTCGGAGTCCATTCCCTGAACCTGTCCGCGACGCGGTGCAAGGTCGCTCATTACATCGCCCATGTACTCGGCCGGAACGGTGACCTCGACTTCGTAGATGGGTTCGAGCAGCTGGGGTTTGGCTTCCAGGAATCCTTTTTTGAACGCCATCAGTGCGGCGGTCTTGAAAGCGGCCTCGTTGGAGTCCACGGAGTGCATGGATCCGTCGTAGACCGAGACGCGGATGTCGCGGGCGCGGCAGCCTGAAAGCGGCCCGTTTTCCATTTTCTCCATGATTCCCTTGAGGATGGCCGGCAAGAAACGGGCATCGATCACGCCACCGACAATACAGCTCTGGTAGACCAGTTTACCGCCCCATTCCAGTTCGATTTCCTGGGTGTCACGAACAGTTACTTCGGGCGTAGGAGGCATGCCCTCCTCCCAGGGTTCCAGGTACAAATACACTTCACCGTACTGGCCGGCGCCGCCGGACTGTTTCTTGTGGCGGTATTGCGACTTGACCGGTTTTGTAATGGTTTCGCGGTAGGGCACGCCGGGCTCGTAGAACTCGGGATTGAGTTTGAAGCGGTGTTCCAGCATATGGCGGATCACGTTCAGGTGCTCCTCGCCCTGGCCGCTCAGGATGATCTGCTTGAGTTCCTTACTGTTCTCCACCTGCAGAGAGGGGTCCTCTTTCTGGAGCTGGTTCAGCGCGGCTCCGATTTTCTCCTCTTCGCCTTTTTCGGTGGAACGGACGGCCATCCGTTCGGTCGGTTCGGGATATTTGACACGGGAGATGCCGATATCAATGCTCTTGTCGCGCAGCGTATCGCCAACGGCTCCGTCCTTGAGTTTTACCACAGCACCGATATCACCGGCGTGGATCTCCGGGATATCCACCCTTTTCCCGCCCTGCGTGAGGAACAGATTACCGAGGCGGTTGGTAGAGCCCCTGGTATGGTTGATCATGTCATCGCCGGTCCGGAGTGTGCCGCCAAACACCTTCATAAAGGTAAGGTCACCGACATGCTCTTCGGAGATGGTCTTGAAGAGGAAGGCAAGGGGTTTCTGCTCCAGGTCAAACGGCAGGTCGTTTCCGTCAAGGTCCTTGTCCGGGTTGGCTTCCAGCGGGTTGGCCAGCACGTTGTCGATAAAGCCCATCACCCGGCCTGAGCCCATGTTTTTTTCTGCAGAAAGGCAGAACATGGGGAATATCTGGCGCTGGAGTATGGCTTTTTTGAGACCTTCCACCATTTCGTCCTCATCCAGGTGCCCTTTTTCGAAGTAGAGCTCCATCAGCGATTCGTCGTTTTCGGCGACGGCTTCAATGAGTTCGTTGTGCTGGAGTTCGACCTGGGACTTCTGGGAGTCGGCGATAGGCAGTTTGTCGGGCTTGCCGCCTTCCTCGGGGAACTCGTACATCTGCAATTTCAGTACATCGACGATAGTGGAGAAGCCTTCACCTTCCTCGAAGGGATACTGAACCGGGACCACTTCCCTCCCAAACCGTTCCTTGCACAGATCAACGACCATCTGGTAGTTTGAATTGGCATGGTCGACCTTGTTCACGATCAGAAAAGCGGGTTTGTTCATTTCGGCGACGATATTCCACAGGACCTCGGTGCCTACTTCCACCCCATGTTCGGCATCCAGCACGAAAATGGCAGCATCGGCCACCTTAAGTGCATTTACGACCTCACCCACGTAATCAGCAGTGCCCGGGGTGTCGATCACATTGATTTTTGTCCCGCGCCAATCCAGGTGCATGAATGAACTGAATACGGACTTCTGCTTTTCCTTCTCTATGGGGTGGTAATCCGACACGGTATTGGACTCCTCTACAGTTCCGCGTCTTTTAATGGTCCCGGACTCGAAAAGCATGGTTTCTGCGAGGGTGGTCTTGCCCGAGCCGGAATGCCCGAGCAAGGCGATGTTTCTGATCTTTTTGGGTTGATACACATTCATGAGCTATACTCCATTTGAGTTAAAGGCTGGGAAACAACCTTTTTCAGAATTATAAATTATTTCGTATTAATTTGGTCACAAGCGAAAAGAAATATTGAAGACGCTTAAAAGTAATGTAGGGCAAAGTAACTTTTTGGAAACCTTTTGGCAATAACATGCGGTAACCATTTGCGATGAAACGTATTCTGATCCTGCACACCGGTGGTACAATAACAATGCAACTCATTGATAGTCATAGAGATGATCCCGGTTCTGCTATTTCTTTCAATCTTGACTTTTTTGATGAGCAAGTACCGGGCCTGCGGGAGATTGCCGATCTGGACTCCAGGACCCTGTTTCTTGAGGACAGTTCCAACATGATTCCGGAGTTGTGGGTGAAATTGGCGGGTGCCATTGAAGAAAGCTACGGAGAGTATGACGGATTCCTGGTGCTGCATGGCACAGACACCATGGCGTATACGGCGTCTGCCCTCTCCTTCTCCTTTGAAAACCTATCCAAGCCCGTTGTCTTCACCGGGAGCCAGGTGCCGCTGAGCAACCGGCGCACCGATGCGCGGCGCAACCTGATCAACTCCGTTGAGCTGGCAACGCTGAACCTGCCGGAGGTGTGCATCTGTTTCAACGACCGGGTATACCGCGGCAACCGGGCTACCAAGATAAGCATCGGTGATTTTGATGCGTTTGCTTCGCCCAACCATCCCGTTCTGGCCGAGTTCGGCCTGAATCTGGATATTCGCTCGCAATATCGGCCGGGGCTCGATGATTTTCGCAACAATGCCCGTTTTGACTCCCGCGTACAGCTTGTAAAACTGTTTCCGGGGATGGATTTTGAGCAGACTATCCCGCATGATGCCGCAAACGTCCGGGCTCTGATAATCGAGGCCTATGGAAGCGGCAATTTGCCCGTTGGCAGCGGTCATTCCCTCCTTCCCGCCCTTGAGCGCTATATGAAAAATGGCGGAATTGTGATCATCACCTCACAGGCGGTGTTTGACGAGGTGGATCTGGAGAAATACGAAGGCGGACGCCAGGCCAAAAAACTGGGTGCCATACCGGCCGGTGACATGACCACGGAAGCATGCATTACGAAAATGATGTATCTTCTTGCACATCACACCGATATTCAGACCATTCGTGATCTTTTTCGTGAAAACATCGCCGGGGAACGCACACACTGACCTTACGGCACTTCGTGCCATAACCTAAACCTGTCACACATGTTTTTTGTATTTGATATAGAATCCATTCCGGATATCCCCTTTCTGAGGGAGCTGCTGGAACTGCCGCCGGAAGATGAGCACGAACTGCTGGAGCGGGCTGCGGAGGAGTTTGGCCGTGGCAAGTCGGGATTTCTGCCACCGATGTATCACCAGATGGTTTCCTGGGTCGGCCTGTGGATCACGGCATCGGGTGAACCGCGTCAAAAAGTATCATGGAATGGTGTGGATGAACGCGAGGGATTGCTGTCGCTCATCGACACACTGAGCAGTTTTAAGGATTTCGGGGTCATCCACCACAATGGAAAGGGGT
>RECX01000094.1 GCA_007693825.1 Balneolaceae bacterium | reverse complement strand
TGAACCGTGACTATGCCAACGTCAAGGGCATCACGGCCACGCTGACCCAGCAGCTCGGCCGGCAGCTGAACATGGTCTTTGATTACACCTTCATGATGGCCGAAGGCACCAACTCCGATCCACAGGCCGAGTTCAATGCGGCCGTTTCGCGCGGCGACACCACAGGGGCGCCGCTGACGCAGATGCTGCAGCCGCTGGACTGGGACCGCCGACATCAGCTCAATGCCACTGCGTACTATGTCGGCAACAACTGGGGCACAAGCCTCATCGGGCGCTTCCAGTCAGGCGAGCCGTATACGGCCGATGCCACCTATTCCACGCGTACCGGCATCACGGCGCTGACCTACTTCGAGCGGAACAGTCTGCGCAAGCCGACGAACCTGACCTTTGATATCAACCTGTACCGCGGGCTGACCCTGGCAGGGGCCAACGTGCGTGCCACGATGAGCGTCTACAACCTTCTGGACACACGCAATGTCAATTTTGTGTTTGCTGATTCCGGTACGGCCGATGCACCGCTCCCGGAAAACCAACCGGCCCAGGTCGATGCCGGGTTTTATGACAACCCGTTCCTCTACACAGAACCGCGCCGGGTGCAGTTCGGCATCGAAGTCTCCTTTTAATTCCAGTTCCGTAATCCGGTCATGATACAGCCATGTTGCTCAAAATCCATAACACCAGGTGACAGTTATATGGATGTGCCATCGGACCTCACGACTCAAATTTCACACGAACAGATGAAACATTCATGGCCGATATTTTGGACACACAGGCACATGATTATTTCCATGAATGCTCCATGTGACATTATGAATCAGATATTTTAAACACATGAAACATTCATGGCCGATACTTCGGACACGCAGGCGCATGATTATTTCCATGAATGCTCCATCTGTCCGCTTGAATCCAAAAATTATAAACAGATGAAATCTTTGCTCTCCTTTACAAAACTGCTCAAAAGCGTGCTCATCCTGCTTGCGCTGCTGCTTCTCAGCGACGGACCTGTCCTGGCACAAAACGGCGGCGACAATGACCACCAGCCCGGTGATGAACGAGGATCCTTCGAAGCGCGCCGCAAGATGATCCTGGACGGGAACAACCTCCGGGCCACCTACCACAACTTCGGATGGGGCGGTCGTCTGTCCGGCGATGCGGCGGATGAGGTTACCTTTGAGTATCCGCGCAACACCAATCGGGTCTATATCGCCCTGGTGGCGTTCTTTGTGGGCGCCGAAGTGGAAAACCAGTCTGACACCGGGCCCGAGCGCTTCCCCATCGTGCTTACGCCCAACGGACGCACCGCACCCGACGGTTCCAGCTGGGACATGAACCCGGTCCCGGGTTACTACAATCCGGACGCCCCGGAACAATATGCACGCAGTGACCGTCCCGAAACCTGGCCCTCTTTCTGGCCCGACAAGATGGACGACGAAACCGATCCCGGCTGGAGCGGCTCCTGGAACGGTTTCTTCGGCAAGGACCAGTTTAGTGCCGACCAGGAATTCTACTACCGGTCCAGCGGCAACCTCTATACCCGTTTCCTTGGAGAATTCAGCCAGGATGAGATTTTTCGTCCGGACGAGACCGATTTCACCCGTGGCGGACTGGGCCTGATTATTGACACCCGGATCATGGCATGGTCGCAGACGCTGATCCGCGATGTGCACTTCAATATCTTCGAGATCCGCAACGACGGTTCGTTTGACTACGACAAAATGGCCTTCACGCTCTGGATCGCCGATCTTGTGGGTGGCGGTGGTAATGACCTGCCCGAATTCGACGAGCGCTCAGCCATTTCCTATCTGACTCACCTTACTCCCCGTTCCGGTCGCAGCCATTTTGGAGACGGGCTCGTTGGCATGGCCGGAATCCAGTTCCTGGAGACTCCGGGCAACTCCATCGACGGCATCGACAACGACGGTGACAGCGATCTGTATCTGAGTCAGAGCGACTGGTACAATACAGACAATCCGGATCTGTTGCAACCACTGGTCGAAGCCAACGGCGGTTTCTTTCAAAATACCGCGGTGCTCATGATGGAAGTCATTCCGGAATTCGTGGAAAACGATTTCGGGACCCGCACCATCTGTCCCGGTGACCGTATCGTTCTCATTGACGACAACCACAGCCGCATCATCACCGAGTATCCGGAAGGCGGCGGCACATTTGTAAGCCAGGGACGGCAGTTCACCCTGTCCGGCCGGTGCTATAACCTTACCGAGGATGTGGATCTTGGCCCGAACGATCTGTTCCCAAACGCATCCAACACGGATCTGTTTGACAACAATCTCAACGGCCTGATCGATGAAAACGAGGATCTGCACCGTACCAAGCAGTTTTTCGACCGGACCCAGCGCCGGTTCATCGAGCGACCGGTACGCTACATCAACTACATGTGGGACCAGTACGAGGTGGGCGATACATTACAGCGGGGCCTGATCGTGCCCAACCAAAAGATACGCGAGCGCATGGCCGGGGACGAAAGTTTCCGCAATCTTATCCTGGATTACCAGGAGGCGCTCAATCGGGTGCATGTGGATGGCGGTTACCGTTCGCCAGGCGCATTTGACAACTATTTCCGCAATTATCACACTTCGGCTCCGATGATCGACGAGTCCCGCGAGGACTACTTTGACAACAACATGGCCTGGAACGCCATGCAGGATGATGTGGGTCTGGACGGTGTGCCCTTCAGCGGTGCCCGCGGCGAAGGTACCGGTTTCCCGACCTCCGGTGCCGGTACGCCTTTCCCGGGTGAACCCAATATCGACAAGACCAGTGTGGCCGAGTCCGATATGATCGGGATTTCCTCGGTGACCTTTCCGCTGGCAGGTTCCCTGGGCTCCGGAACTTCCTTTGCACGGGATGGCGCCTTCTGGCGAAATCGTATGCTTCCCGGCAACCTGGGAGAGGAAGCCCAACCGGGTGACGACACGGATATCCTGGTCACTTCATCGCTGTTTCCGCTCCAGCGCGGACAGACCGAGCGTTTCTCGGTTGCCGTCACCGTGGCTCAGACCAATAATCCGGATTATGACGCTCCCACAGGCGATCGTGCCCGCGTGAACAACAACCTCGACCAGGCTTTCAACGCTTACGATGCCGACTATCAGTTTGCCACGGCTCCGCCGGCACCCAATGTGACGGCCGTTGCCGGTGACGGAAGAGTGACCCTGTACTGGGACGATATCGCCGAAGAACACTTCGACCGGTACCTGTCGCGCCTGCCCGGCAACACCGACTCCGACGCCCGCAGTTTCCAGGGCTACAAGGTCTACCGTTCGACCGACCCCGGTTTTCAGGATATCCTCAACATTACCGATGCCGACGGCAACAAGATTTTCCACCAGCCGCTCGCCATCTTCGACCTGGTGAACCAATGGTCCGGACTCCATCCGGTTCCCATAAACGGGGTGCAATTCAACCTTGGTGCCAACACCGGTCTGCAACGCAAGTTTGTGGATGAAAACGTGGTCAACGGACGGCGCTACTACTATGCTGTAACCTCATTCTCATTTGGCAATGCCCGAAATGACATTGCGCCTTCGGAATCACCGATCTTTATCAGTATCAATCCGGACGGAAGCGTGGATACCGGTCCCAACGTGAACGTGGTGACACCCGCCGCTTCAAAAGCAGGGTACATCGACCCGGAAAACCCGTTTGCCACGCCGGTGCGGGGAACCACCAGCGGTCAGGTATTTGTGGAGGTGCTTAATCCCGATGAGATCCGTATCGACAACCTCTACCGCGTGACGTTCCAGGACACCCTGATCCCGTCGGGCCGCGATGACACCCCGGATACACTGCGGACAAAGGACTTCTCACTGTTCAATATCACCAGCGGAGACACGCTGATCCAGAACTCAACCAACTTCAATATGGAGGACAATCCGGTGAAGGAAGGATTCCGGCTGACGCTGGACAACAGCGAGCTCGAGCTTTCGGTGAACCGGGAACGTTCTGGTTGGGCGCCCAATGAAGAGTATGAAAAGAGTGTGCACTCTTACGCCTTTTTCCTGGAAGGCACACCTCGTGCTGCCGACTATGAAATTGTTTTCGATGAGCTGGGGGTCGCTCAGTCTCTGGACACCACCTATGCCGGGATCCAGTTGCCGGGCATGGACGTGAACTTCCGGATCTTCAATACCTCCATCACGGATGAAGATGGCAATCCGCTGGAAGTGGAGTTTGCCATGAACAATCTGCACAACAACCCCGAGGCAACGTCCAATGATCCGAACGTCACGCAGCCCGGAGAGTTCAGTGCCGGACTGGTGCGGCAGGGTCCGTTCGTGAACATGCGGCGCGACCAGATCTTCATCTACGAACCGGTGGGCGACAACCCGCGTACCCTCACCTGGACGGTGTTCATGAATCCGTCGGCCGAAGGAACCGGATTGAATCGTACCATACTGAGCAGGAATCCGCAGCCTGGTGATACCCTGCAGATCTTCACCCGCAAGCCGTTCACTTCGCTGGATGTGTTCGAGTTCCGGATGTCCGACATGCAGAAAGGCATGGTGGATCTTGACAAGGCCAGGGAAGAACTCAAGCAGATCCGGGTGGTGCCCAACCCGTACGTGGCCACCAACCCGTTTGAGCCGGCTCCCACCATGGCACGTCCCGACCAGGTGCGGGAGATTCACTTCACGCGCATCCCTGTTCCCAGCACCATACGGATCTTTACCGTGGACGGCCAGCTGGTGCAGACCATTAACGCCACCGAAGCCAACACCTTCAACGGTACTTACAAATGGGACTTGCTGACCAAGGACAACCTGGAACTCTCCTATGGTGTCTATATCTATCATGTAAAGGCACCCGATGTCGGCGAACATGTCAGCAGATTTGCGGTGATCAAGTAATCCATAACACGAATTATCATGCAATCAC
>RECX01000107.1 GCA_007693825.1 Balneolaceae bacterium | reverse complement strand
ACCGGAGGGACCGGAGGGACCGGAAGGATCAGATCAGCCGGAAAAGCCGGAAGGAACTGAAGGACCGGAGAAGCCGGAAAAGTCGAAAGCCCATCCCCCCAAGAGTCCCGATTTGTTTGGCCAGTTGGGCCATGAAAGGGGGCGTGTCGGAGAGAGCCTGTACCGCAAGAAAGACCTGAGCAAGTACAAGAAACCGGCCGCATCGGACGCCGGTGACAAGCCACCGCCGCGCGAACGGCCCCCTGGAAAGGAAGATCGTCGTACCGGCCGCACCGATGACCGTGATCTTCCTGCCGTTTATGATAAAACCGGCAAGGCGATTACACATGTTCCGTCCCGTGACGATAAGAGGGAACCCGCCGGAGAAGACAGGAAACGTCCCGCCGGCCCTGCGGAACAGAAAGTGGATCATAAAAAATCAGCCAGGCCGGACGATTCCCGCCGTGCATCGGATGAACGTACTCCAAAAGGCGCGGCTCCGGCATCCCGCAAGCAGCGAAAAAAAGCAGAAGATATCCGTGAAGAGCGCAAAAAGACGCCAGAACAAATCCGCAGTGGAAAAGCGTCCGAACAGGCCCGTGGTGAAAAAGCGTCCGAACAGGCCCGCGGTGGAAAAACCCCGGAGCCGGTACACGTCGCTAAAGAAACCGTACCCGCAGCAAAAGAGCGTGATCCCGTACCGGCTGCCCATGAAAACAAAAACAAGAACGTCCACGATGTGCTGCCCGAGTCCGATGCCGGGACTCTGGAGGAGCGCCTGCATGAAATTGAACCGCAACTTGGCGGTTATCTGATCAATGAGGGAACCCTTGAGATCCTGCCGGACGGGTACGGGTTCCTGCGGTCTGCCAATTACCACTACTCGGCAAGCCCGGATGATATTTATGTCTCACCTTCACAGATCAAACGTTTCGCCCTGAAGCAGGGTGACAGTGTCATCGGGGTTATCCGTCCGCCGAAGATCGGTGAGCGTTATTTCGCACTGCTCCGGGTGGATGGTGTCAACGGCCGCATCCCCAGGGATATGGACTCCCGAAAGGATTTCGACGAACTGCTGCCGGTCTATCCGGACAGCCGTTATGTGCTGGAGTATAAAGCTTCCGAGTACACCACACGGCTTATCGACCTGTTCACGCCGATTGGAAAGGGGCAGCGGGGCGTGATCGTGGCCCAGCCGAAAACCGGGAAAACGACCATTCTTCGGAACATAGCGAATGCGGTGTCGGCCAACTACCCGAAAACGAAGATCATCATTCTGCTGGTGGATGAGCGTCCGGAAGAGGTGACCGAGATGGAGCGCAATGTCGTCGATGCCGAGGTGCTTGCGTCCACGTTTGACCAGAAGCCGGAAAACCACATCGGGCTGGCTGAAATCGTGTTTGAAAAAGCCAAGCGCATGGTGGAAAGCGGCCACGACGTGCTGGTGCTCATGGACTCCATCACGCGCCTTGCCCGTGCCTACAACATCTGTTCCAACACGGGACGCACCATGTCGGGCGGTGTGGATGCCGAAGCGCTCAAAAAGCCCAGAAAGCTGTTCAGTTCGGCGCGGAACATCGAAAACGGCGGAAGTCTGACCATCGTCGCAACGGCGCTTGTGGATACCGGATCCCGCATGGACGATGTTATTTTCGAAGAGTTCAAGGGAACCGGTAACATGGAACTGGTGCTGGACCGAAGGATTTCCGAGCGGCGGATATTCCCGTCCATCGACGTCTTCCGCAGCGGAACACGTCGTGAGGACCTGCTTGTCGATGAGGCGGAGAGGGAGAAAGTGGTCCTGCTGCGTCGCTATCTGACGACCATGACCACCCAGGAGGCCATGGAATTCCTGCTCGACAAGATCAAGGGGACGCGGAACAACAAGGAGTTCCTGATTTCGATGAATCAGTGATTATTCAATTTCCTGCGAGATCAAGGCAGACCGCAGCAGTTCGATGATCCGGCTTATGTTCGGTCAATGCGCTCAATCCGGGCAATGCGTTCTATTCGGTTAATGTGGCCTGGCTGGGCAAGCCGGGCAAACCGGTCTATGCATCATCCTTTCTTGAGCACAAATCCGCGGTTCTTGTCACGGACCAGCATTCCGGCCTTGCGATAAACGGAGTGGTAGAAGAGCAGGGTTGCCTGATCCCGCCAAGCCTGCTGCATCAGGAGCATGCGGGCCTTCCGCGCCTTGACCGGATCGGTATCGATTTTTCCGGCGACAAAACGGTTCAGATACGTTTCATTCGGGATCAGATCGCCGCAGTAATAGATGGTGCGATTTTTTTGCCGGATGCGCACAATCTGGTGCCCGGGTGTGTGTCCGCCTGTCCGTATCACCGTAATGCCTTTGCAGATCTCTTTCAGTTCGTCCTCAAGGAACACAAATCGTCCATCGGCGACCAGCCGGTAGAGGTCATCCGGCTCGTAACCCATTCCGCTGATGCCTGTTGACTCTTCCAGGCTCCGGAGGGCGGTTTCCCATTCGTTTTTCTGGACGAAGATTTTGGCGTTGGGCAGTGTGGCTGAAACCATTCCGGTTTTGGCAGTAAAACTCAGTCCGGCGGCGTGGTCATAGTGAAGATGGCTTATTACGACCATGTCGATGTCTTCGGGCCGGTACCCGAAAATGTCCAGATTTGTGACGATGTTGGAGGTATCCGGATCCGGTTCTTTCCGGTCCAGCCCCATGCCGAGTCCGCAATCCAGCAGAATCCGGGTGGATCCCGTATCTATGAGCACGGGATCGATCCCGATCCGGGCGAAGGACTCCGCTGGGGGTTCCTTTTTGTGATGATCCCTGATTTTCCGGATGGAGCCTGCCGCCGATACTTCAAAAATACCTTCACTCAGCTGTTCCAGCCGGAAAGCGCCTATATCCATAAGTACAACGGAATGGTTTGGAGGGTGTCAGTGGATTCTGTCAGTGGACTTTGTGATCAAAGGGAATGCGTGCAATGACGGCACGCGGATCATGGGTAAGAATATGTATGATTGGATCGATATATTCCAGTTCTTTAATTTTTGGCTGGAATATTTTTCTGACTTGTGCCTGTGCCGAACCGGAGAAAAGGTCGAAGATGGATTTTGGTTTCGGATAGGTTTCGATAAGGTATTCTTCGATACCGGCTTTTTCCGCGGCGATGGCAAGCGCGGTGTTCAGTTCGCCGATCGCATCCACCAGTCCCACTTCCAGTGCCTGGTTGCCGGTCCATACGCGTCCGTCGGCGACCTGCCGGACCTCGTCAACGGTCATGTCACGGCTGATGGCCACCCGCTCGAGGAAGACATCATAGAATTCATCAATAAAGTTCTGGAAGGTACGGCGTGCGGCATCGCTCATCGGTTTGTCGGGGGAGATCCACAGGGCCTGATCGTGCGACGTGACCGCATCGAATCGGATCCCGAGTTTTTCATTGAACAGTTCCTGCATGTTCATGACATAGCCGAAGACACCGATGGAACCGGTAATGGTCTGGGAGGAGGCGACGATGGTGTCTGCGGCCATGGCTATGTAGTATCCGCCGCTGGCTGCGACAGATCCCATGGAGGCGATGACGGGTTTTTCTTTCGCGGCTTCGCGGACCTTGTTCCAGATAAGGTCGGAGGTGGAGCCGGCGCCGCCCGGGCTGGTGATCCGAAGCACGATGGCCTTCACGTTGTCATCTTCGAGCGCCTTATCCAGGCTTTCACTTAAGTTGCGGTAGGTGATGTTATCTTCGGTACCGGGGAAAATGGATTCCGAGTCAAATTCGGGCATGATGCTGCCTGAGGCATGGATCACGGCTATTTTGTCTTTGGTATCGGGCTTGTCAACACCGGCCGTGGATCTTTTGACCCGGTTGTATCGCTGGTAGGTGATAGTGCGGAGTTTCTTGTTCCCGTTTTCAATGACCCGTGTTTCAAGACGGTTTTCGACATCGTCCGGGTAGGTCAGCTTGTCGATGAGGCCGGCTTCGTAGGCTCCTTTGGAAGTAAGGATGGGACTCGTATTCATTATATTGTCCAGCTCTTCGCGCGTCATTCCGGTCCGTTCACTCACGGCCGAAAGAAACGTGTCGGCGACATTGTCAACGATGGCCTGAAGCTGCTCCTGGCTTTCCTCTGAAAGGTCACGGCGGAAGAACGGTTCCACGGCGCTTTTGTAGTCACCGGCCCGGAATATCTCGGCTTCCACGCCGATTTTATCGAGCAGATCCGGGAAAAAGACGGCCTGGATGAAAAATCCGTCAAATTCAAAGAAGGTTTCGGGCGGTGAAAAGATGGAATCGGCGGCCGTTGCCAGAAAGTAGCTTTGTTCGTTGAAACCGATATCGTCGGTGGAAACATAGATGAATTTGCCGGACTCTTCGCGAAAAGCCATCATTTCATCCCGCAGGGCTATGAGATTTGTCCAGGGCGCTGAAATGTTGTTCATTTTGAACCATACACCCTCAATCCGATCATCTGCCACCGCTTTCTCCAGGTTGGAACGCAGGCCCTGAAGCGTTACCGGTTGCCGGGACGGGTCCATGAAGAGCATGCTGAACGGGTCGGTTGGCGGCCTTTCCATCAGTGTACTGCCCATCCGCACTTCCAGGACGGTGCCGTCCCTGACAAAGGGCTCGGTTTCACGCGATGAGGATACGACCAGGATCAGTACAAAAAGAAAAAGAAGGAACAGCGAGACAAAAATCGCCAGAAGCGATGCGAAAAAGGATTTCAGAAAGCCCATAATCGGTGATATAGATGGATTTTTAAAGGGATTAAATTACAATTTTTGAATCAAACAAAACTCATAAATTGTATTTATCATTTGATTGGAACCTCGAAGCACAATTAATCCTTTTCTAATACGGAATTATTCCTGAAAAGTTTCATCTTAATTACTTAACGGATACCGGAAGAATGCATGATGTAATCGTAATCGGGTCGGGACATAACGG
>RECX01000097.1 GCA_007693825.1 Balneolaceae bacterium | reverse complement strand
AGGAAAACAACAAGTTGATGATGCGGGGAATCATTCGTTTGCGGGGTTGCGGGTAGCGTGTCATTGGACCTTGGGGAGTGTGATGCGCCGATATGAGCAGCACCCGCGTTATTCATTCATCGAAAAATTGATGACAGGGAATGGCATCGGCGGTTTTGCCATCCCGTTCAAACCGATCGGTCTGATTTTTTGTGACGATGAAGCCTCTATCCGTATCAAAAAAGGCCAGCGCTTCAAATAATCCGTTAAGTTCACGATCAAGATTATCCGGGGTTAGTTCGTAACAAACCTGCACGATTTTCTTTGCTTTGCCTTTTTCAAAAACCACAAAATCGCATTCTCCTTTCTCCGAGAAATAACAAATCTCCCTGAAACTCCTGCGAAGATGCAAAAAAACCAGGTTCTCCAGCATCCTGCCATGGTCGTCTGAAAAGGATTTTGAGTTCACGTTGACCAGTCCGGTATCGATCGCATAGACCTTGCGCGGATTGATGGATTGCTTGCGCATCGAATAGCTGAACCTGGGAACAAAATGTATAAGCCAGGTTTGTTCCAGATGGGAAAAATATTCCATCACCGTGCTGGTAGCTCCAACGCCAAAGAGGGACCTGAGTTTGTTTCCGGTAACCAGATTGCCAACGTTAGACACCAGATAAAGAGCCAGGCGTTGCAGAGTTTTCACATCCCTGACTCCGTAGCGGACAGCGATATCCCGCAGTAAAATGTCCTCAAACAACTGGTGCAGGATGTCGTCGTTACCGGTTTTGACATATTCGGGGAACCCCCCGATTTCCATATATTTCGTTAATGAGTCTTCGGATAATCCGAGTGATCTGAACTCGCAAAACTCCTTCCAGGAAAAGGGAAACAGCTCCTTTGTGATGTGCCGGCCTGTCAGTTTTGTTCCCAATTCACGGCTCAATAGCGAAGCATTCGAACCGGTTATGACCAGCTGGAATCCTTCATCCAGCTTTTGTCGCACATATCGTTCCCATCCATCCAGGACTTGTATTTCATCGAAATAGAGCGTGCGGTTCTCCCGATCGGCTATGACATCATCGATCCGGGGGAAATCATTGTGTTCCAGGTCAAACAGGCGCGGATCCTCAAAATTCAGGTAAAAGGCGTGTTTGTGCTTTCTCCGCAGCAATTGATGCAAGACCGTGCTTTTCCCGCAGCGCCTGATTCCGGATATGATCAAGACATGAGATTTCAGCTCGGGAATTTTATCCGTCGCGTGTCTGGGTAGACCCGCTTCCCGTTTCAACAGGTTGCTCATTTGAGCTTCTGCAACGTCCGCTAATGTTGATTTCAGTATCATGACCAGATTGTTTGATACTAAAATACATTTGTGTTGTATAATAAACAACAATATTGTTTTTTTTAGTAAAAAATACTAATCATACTTGCGTTCAAGATGACTATTACAGCAGCTATGTGTCATTGCGGGGTTGACGGTAGTTTTCATGTGTTTATTTTTTTATAGCACTTCGTGACCTTCGGTTCTATCGTCACATAGAATGTCCATGACCGCCTCTTTTTAAGCAATGGCGGGTTTCCTCACCATATGGTGCGCACATGCCTGTAGTTCCTGATGCGATCGTCGGCTGTCACAAGAGAGGCGCCGAGCGAAATCGTGGTGGCGGTGATCAGCCGGTCGGCCGGATCGCCATGAAAGGTTCCCGGCAGGCGTGTCGACAGAACCGCCAGTTCGGGACCTATGTCGATCCACCTGATTTTAGGCGGGCTCCCGGCAAGATCAATCCACACGGACACATCATAACTAAGTGAAAGGCACCCTTTGGATATCAGCATGCCGATTTCCCATGCCGAAATCGCACTCACGGCCAACTCATCGGCCGATGCCATTGCCTCGCGGGCGGCTTCTGAGAGATTTTCCGATTCCGAAGCATGCCAGAGCAGCGAGTGGGTATCCAGAACCAGCATCTTCATTCTTCCTGCCAGGTTTCTTCAATAGGAGAGATGAGGTCGCCCTCATGGACAACGGAACCCTTGAGTGGATTGTCCTGCTCGTGCGCCTTTTCAACCGGCTGCAGGGTCGCAACGACTTTATCACGCTTTGTTATGGTGTAGGAAACCTCCTCATCGTGCACCCGGCGCACAATATCCAGACATTTTGCCTTGAATTCGGTTACGCGAAAAGTTATGCCGGACGGACTTCTGTGGGTTAGGGTGGATGGGCTTTGCGATCGGTCGAACATTAAGCCCGTAATTTTTCCGGTGGAATCATTTCGATATCACCCGCACCGGTAACACTGCGGGTCCGGCACTGCTTCAACAACCTGGCGCTGGTCGGGATTCTTATGAATTGAACGCCCGGCGAAAAGCCTGCTGATAGCATGCCGAAAAACGATTGACCGCGCAGCGAAATGGAATACCCGGCGAAAGGGGGCCGTCCCGCAGATTCGGCAACCGGCCCTACTTGCAAGCCAGTTTCGGATAGTATTTTCCGGATGCAATGGTTTTCCGGGTTATCGAGAATGAAGAAAAAACATTCTGCGCGGAAGCCGATTGTATTCATTGCCAATTTCAGGCTGCCATTTCTTCTTCAAAAGTTAAAAAGCGTTCTTCTATTCCGGCTGCTTCAACCATTACCCGGAAGAGGTCTGTATTTTTTACATAACCTTCAAGCGCCTCACTTCCCGGACCGTATGAAGCCAGTTCCACGTAGTCAGACGTGTGTGAAGTAGAAGCCCAGGTGATGTTTGTATGGTTAGAGAGAATTTCACCGTATACGGATGCCATGCCACTTCGGCGTGATGCGACATGAGTGTATACGCCACGCAATACATCCCGCATGGCTGTTGCTTCAAGATCTGCGAGCTGAAGACGGGTGGCCTCCTCCATCACTTCCTTGATCCGACTCACCGAACTGGATTCATTGAGTTGGCGCCTGACCCACTCTGAAGAGTGTTTGAAATGGTTGATTTTATCAAAATTGGAATTCGAACCGCTGCTGAGTCCTGGATTCGAATTTCCATGGTCCGTTGTGATAATGACGAGTGTGTCATCCCTGTTTTCAGTGAAATCCAGGGCTGTCTGTATGGCGTTATCAAAAGCTATTTGGTCGTAAATGAGTCCGGCCGGATCATTTGAATGCGCTGCATGATCCACACGTGCTCCCTCAACCTGAAGAATGAATCCATTTGGGTTGCTGGAAAGTTTTTGAATCGCGAGTTCTGTCATCTCAGCGAGTGTCGGAACAGATTCCATCAGTTCGGGTGTATGGAGATGGTCGATGGTGTAGGGAACGTGTCCGTGATCGAAAACCCCCAGAAAAGGGGCATCAGGCAACCTTGATCCGATTTCCTGTTTCGATGTAACCACATGGTATCCGCCAGCTCTGTACTCGGCATAAAGATCTTTATTATCACTTCGTTTTTCTGGATTGTAGCGGCGATCTCCTCCTCCCATTAAAACATCAAGACGACGATCCAGGTACTGTTCAGCAATCTTTTCAGCCATATTTCTTGACTCCACATTGGCTGCAAAACCGGCGGGGGTTGCATGAGTGATTTCCGCTGTTGTGACCAGGCCGGTTGATCTGCCGGCATCGCCGAATATGGGGAGGATCGGCTTGTGAGTTTCACCATTTACACCAATGTTCACAGATCCGTTGTTGACCCTGTGTCCGCATCCCCATGAACAGGATGCAGCGGCTGAATCGGTTACGAGGGCATTGGCAGAAGCCATATCCATATTAGCCTGTCTGACTTTGCCTTCCTCCAGAAGGCGGATCCAGTTGGAGGGTTTGCCATCGCGCCGTCTGAGCACATGATCGGCCATGGTGAGCGCACCGACACTCATTCCGTCACTTACAAGAAATATTACATTTTTTGCTTTGCCCCTCTGCTTTACGGAAGTGCATGCCGCGCCGGCAAATATTCCTGTTCCGATGAGTAACGAGCCAAGAGCTCCGGTTTTTATAAAATCTCTGCGTGAGTGATGATTCATAACGGTTGCATTTGAATTATAAGTGGGAATGAATGAGCTAAAGATAAGAAATGGGGCTGATTTTTATAGGAAACAATGAAGAATTATCGAATAATCAACATTTCCTGTGTGAAATGATGTTGCCTGGTATACTCCGGCTCCAGTGCTGCATAATTGATGATGACTTCTTCTGGTTCGGCCTTCAGAAGCGGTCGATCACCGTGACGCCGGTCCCGCTGTGCCGGTCCATCGTGGTGAGCGCTTCCGGCGATTCATCCAGCCGGATCGTCTTTCCGATGAGCTTTTCCGGATGGAGCTTTCCCGACCGGATCATGGCCAGCATTTCCGGATATTTGTGGGCCTGCATGCCATGGCTGCCAATGATTTCAAGCTCATTGGCAATGACCTGGTCCATTGGGACGGGAGCGTGACGATGGGCCGCCATCATCAATCCGACCTGGATGTGCCTGCCGCGTTTTCGCAGGTTTGAAATGGAGTTGAAGCAGGTTGCGGGACTTCCCAGCGCATCCACGGAAACATGCGCGCCGCCGCCGGTGAGTTCTATTATCTGTTGGACCACATCCCCCTGACTTGCGGCGTTGACGGTGGCCACCGCGCCTGCCATCCGGGCAAATTCGAGTTTGTCATCGCGGATATCGATGGCGATCACGTTGGCGCCCAGGCTGGCGGCAATCATGATGGCGGAGAGTCCGACGCCGCCGCACCCGTGGACGGCCACCCACTGTCCGCCGGTCACTTTCCCCAGCTCCACTACGGCCCGGAAGGAGGTCACAAAACGGCAGCCGAGGCTTGCCGCGGTCACAAAATCGATGTCATCGGGCAGGCGCACCAGGTTCACATCCGCGTAGTCGATGGCCACATATTCGGCGAAGGAGCCCCAATGGGTGAAGCCCGGCTGGGATTGCCGGTCGCATATGTGGTGGTTCCCCGAGTGGCACTGCGGACACGTGCCGCATC
>RECX01000145.1 GCA_007693825.1 Balneolaceae bacterium | reverse complement strand
GCACCTGATCTTTGCCGTGACCGACAAGGGCGGCGGGGCGGACAAGCCCATGGGTATTGCCACCGGCGACTTTGTCTTTGTGGGCGATGTGGGCAGGCCGGATCTTCTGGAGTCCGCTGCCGGCATGAAGGACGTAATGAAACCCTCCGCCCAGACCCTGTACAAATCCATCGAGAAGTTCAAGTCCATGCCCGAATACATGCAGATCTGGCCGGGACACGGTGCCGGAAGCGCCTGCGGCAAGGCCCTGGGCGCGGTACCGAAAAGCACGGTCGGCTACGAACTCCAGTTCAACGCTTCACTGAAGCATGCCACGTCGGAAGATGACTTCGTGAACTTCATCCTGGAAGGCCAGCCTGAGCCGCCGCTCTACTTCGCCCAGATGAAGCGCGACAACAAAATAGGACCGAAAGTGCTTGGCGGGCTCCCCATCCCCGGCAAGGCCGATGTTTCCAAACTTGCCGGATTCGAAGGCAACCGTGATGTGGCGCTGATCGACACCCGCGGCCGCGAAGCGTTCATGAACGGCCATCTGAAAGGAGCCATCTTCTCGCCGCTGGACAAGCAGTTCAACACCACGGCCGGATCGTATGTCACCGAGGAGCAGCCGATCTACCTGGTCATTGATGAAAAGGATCTGGAGGATGCGGTCCGCGACCTGATCAATGTCGGCCTCGACAAAATCGAGGGATTCATCCCGGTTGCGGAGTATGAGAAATGGCTGGCCGATAACAATGCCGCCGTTGCCATTCCGCATCTTGATTTTGAAAAGGCCGGCGACAAGCTGCTGAGCGGCGATGTCCACGTGCTGGATGTCCGGAAGGCATCCGAGTTTTCCGAGGGACACATTGAAGGCGCCCAGAACGTCCCGCACACCCGGCTGCTTGCCCGGATCGATGAACTGGATCCGAAGGGCAAAACGGTCTATGTGCACTGTTCCGCCGGCGGACGCTCCGCCGTAGCTGCCGCTCTTGTTCAGCGTTATGGTCACGATGTGGCCTACGTGGACGGTGAATTCGACGCCTGGTTCAACAAGAAAGAAGAAGTGGCCGGCTGATTACGGCGGCGCTGGTAATCAAAGGGCTCCGGACTCATCCTCCGGGGCCCTTTTTGTTCCGGTCAGATAAACTTCCACCTCACAATCATCAAAAACAATCAGATTTCGAAAGTTTTGAAACGCTTTTTCCCCATACTGACCTGGCTTCCGGGCTATGGCTCCGGCATGTTCCGGGGCGATCTTGCCGCCGGGCTTACCGTTGGTGTGATGCTGATCCCCCAGGCCATGGCCTATGCCCTGATTGCCGGAATGCCACCGGTCTACGGTCTGTACGCGGCGCTGGTGCCGCTGCTGCTCTACGGAATCCTGGGCACCTCCCGTCAGCTTGGGGTGGGTCCGGTGGCGGTGGTCTCGCTGCTTGTAGTTGCCGGGGTCGCCGATCTTGCCGAGCCGGGAAGCACCGAATATGTGCAGCTGGCCATACTGCTGGCCTTCATGGTAGGGGTGATCCAGCTGCTGATGGGGCTGCTGCGCATGGGTTTCCTGGTGAACTTCCTCTCCCATCCCGTCATCACGGGATTCACGGCGGCAACGGCATTGATCATCGCTTTCAGTCAGCTGCACCATCTGCTGGGTGTCTCCATTGAGAGCACAAAACACATCCACAGTGTGCTTTTTCAGCTATTTGAGAAGCGCGCCGAGATTCATCCGGGTACGGCGCTGTTCGGGATTGGCGCGGTGGCGCTCATCTATGCCATCAGGAAGTGGCTGCGGCGCATACCCGGCGCCCTGGTTGTTGTGGTCGTTGGCATTGTGCTGGTGGCGGTAACGGGATGGGATCAGCGGGGTATCCAGGTGATGGGTGAGGTCCCGTCGGGCCTGCCTTCATTTGCCCTGCCCCTGTTTGATATGGATGCCGTTTACCGGTTGCTTCCCATGGCGTTTGCCATATCGCTCGTCGGTTTCATGGAGTCCATTGCCGTGGCCAAATCCATTCATGCCCGTCACCGTGATTACCGGCTGGATGCCAACCAGGAGCTGGTGGCCCTCGGGTCGGCCAACCTGGGCGGTTCGCTGTTTCAGGCGTTCCCGGTGACCGGCGGGTTCTCCCGCTCGGCCGTCAACGATCAGGCAGGGGCCAAAACCGGGATGGCCAGCATCATCAGTGCCCTGCTGATCGGCCTGACCCTGCTTTTCCTGACGCCGCTGTTCTACTATCTGCCCAATGCGGTGCTCGGGGCAATCATCATCACGGCAGTGATCGGCCTGATTGACACGAAGGAGATCCGCTTTTTGTGGAATACGCAGAAAGAGGACTTTGCCATGATGGCCATCACCTTCCTGGTGACCCTGCTGCTGGGCATTGAGGAGGGGATCCTTACCGGCGTAGTGGCTTCTCTGGGCGTGGTGATTTTCCACAGCAGCAAGCCGCACGTGGCGCGGCTCGGACAGCTGCCCGGGACCCGCGTTTACCGGAATCTGTACCGTTTTGACGATGCCACGGAGCGCAAGGATGTACTGGTCTTTCGTTACGATGCGCCCCTGTTCTATGCCAACGCGGATCATTTCAAAGAAACGGCGGAGTCGTTCATCGCACAAAAAGGGCCGGAACTCAAACTGGTGGTGCTGGACGCATCCGGCATCAATTCCATAGATACCACCGGCATCCATGCGCTGGCATCCTTTGAAAACGAATTGCGGGGAAACGGCATCCAGCTTCGCATGTCCGCCGTACACGGACCGGTCCGTGACCTGCTGAGAAAGAGCAAGTACTACAAATCCGAAGACGAAGAACGGCTATCGCATATGGAAGTGCATGATGCCGTGGCGGCCTTCGACCAGCACCGTGATCGCAAACCCCAGGTTGGCAATTAACAAACCGGTTTTTTGCCGCGCTTCCGTTGTAAGAGCATTGGCACGGAAAGAGATGTGATAAACAGGATTTTGATTCAAACATAAATATCTATATATTTCATATATAGTATATGTATATAACTTAATATTTAATTTTGGTACGAATCGATGCTTGATTTGAACACAGGTGTGCACAAGCTGGAGCGTTGCGCTTCGGTGCTGAAGGCGATTGCACATCCCATACGAATAGCCATCATCGAACTGCTGGAAAAGCATGAAAAGCTCTCGGTGTCGGAAATCCACGAACAGCTTAACCTGGAGCAGGCCGTCGCCTCGCATCATCTGGGCATCCTGAAAAACAAGGGTGTGCTGGTATCCTATCGGGAAGGCAAGAACATGCTTTACGAACTGAAACACCGTCAGATCACGCAGATTATCGAGATCATGGAGCGCTGCAGCACGGTCTGACCGGCAGTGGCGCTGAACGGCAACCGAAACGCTTTACGATGAACGGCAAGGATCTCTTCGACGACTCGCAGCCCGATGGTCCGGGCGGCACGTCCCGCTCACAGCCGCTGGCCACGCGCATGCGGCCTGTTTCCGTGGAGGAATTTGCCGGACAGGAGCACCTGGTCGGCGAGGGCAAGCTGCTGCGGCGCATGATCGAAAGCGGGCGTATCGGTTCCATGATCTTTTACGGGCCCCCAAGCAGCGGAAAAACCACGCTGGCCCATGTCATTTCCCGCGAGATCGATGCCGATTTCGTGATCCTCAATGCGGTTCTGGATGGCGTCAGGGAGTTCCGCGAGGTGGTCCGCCAGGCCGGCGAACAGCGCAAGCTCTACCACAAAAAGACCATCCTGTTCGTCGACGAGATCCACCGCTGGAACAAGGCGCAGCAGGATGCGCTGCTGCCGCACATCGAATCCGGCCTCATCACCCTCATCGGGGCCACCACGCTCAATCCTTTCTATTCCCTGGTGGGACCGCTCCTCTCCCGGTGCCAGCTCTTCGAACTTCATCCCTTCGGCGCCGATGACATCCGTCTGCTGCTAAAACGCGCCCTTCGGGACGAGGAGCGCGGACTCGGATCCAGCGCTGTCACGGTGACCGATGAGGCCATCGACTACTTCACGGAGTATTCCGGCGGCGACATCCGCCATGCACTCAATGCCCTGGAGATGGCGGTTCTGACCAGCCCGGTGAACGAAGAGGGGCTTCGCCGGGTGGATGTGGACGTTGCCCGTGAATCCATCCAGAAGAGATACCTGCGTTACGACCGCACCGGCGACGAGCACTACCACTACGCCTCGGCCATGATCAAGTCGCTGCGGGGATCGGATCCCGATGCCGCCCTGTACTGGCTCACGGCAATGCTGGAAGGCGGCGAAGACCCCCATTTCATCTTCCGCCGGCTGCTGATCTTTGCTTCGGAGGATGTGGGCCTGGCCGATCCGCATGCGCTTGCCGTGGTCAACAGCGCCCACGACGCCTTTGAAAAATGCGGAATGCCCGAGGGGTTCTATTTCCTGTCCCATGCCTGCCTGCACCTGGCCCTCGCGCCGAAAAGCAACAGCGCGGGCGCCATCTTTGCGGTGGCCCGCGAGCATCGGGAACAGGGCACGAAGCCGGTTCCCGATCACCTGAGGGACAAAACCGCCAATACCAAAAAGGCACGCTACCTGGATACGGACAATGCCTCGGACGACTACAAATATCCCCATGACTATCCCGAGCACTGGGTGGAGCAGCAGTACCTTCCGGACCGGCTGAAGTCGGTGCAGTGGTACAGGCCCGGCGACCAGGGACTGGAAGCTAAACGCTGGGAACGACTGCGCCGGATCCGTGAAACTGGAACCGGAGATGGAGAAAAGAGGTCTCAGAAATCGCTCGAACAGCATCCACAAAAGTCTGGTGATGATCCCGGAAGCAAAGGGAAGTGAATGGGATGTTGAAATCAGCGGGATGTCATTGAAAGAAAAAGACGCCACTCTGTCCGCAGACAGAATGGCGTCCCCTTGTAAGATGCTGCGACCGCTGTTTCATACTTCTGCGACCGCTGTTTCATACTGCTGCGACCGCTGTTTCATACTGCTGCGACCGCT
>RECX01000299.1 GCA_007693825.1 Balneolaceae bacterium | reverse complement strand
TGATGTGGCTCAGGCCTTGCGTGAGGTTGGAGAAATGACCGGCAACGCCGTCGGCGACCAGTGCCGCCCAGTAGTCCTCGATCTCGGTCGGCTCCACCCCGAGTTTGCGCATGTTGGCCCTGACGCCCTCCTCAAATGCTGCAAGCGCACCGCCAGCATCCCCGGAACGCAGCCGGGCTTCTGCCTCAATCAGCTTTACTTCCGAGTATGTGATGAACGGGAACGGGGAGTCGATGCTGGTGTAGAAACCGGAGTTGCTGAAACGGCCGTAGTCTTCGGGATCGGTGAACTCACCTGATCCACCCTGTCCGCCAGCCAGTCCCATGCCGGATCGCAGACCGCGAAAGACACCATCGGAGGGTGCCGGCTGCATGATGCGGCTGATACGCGGATCCTGGAATTCGTTCTCGGTAACCGGGAATTTTGTCAGCAGGTCCACATAGAACTGGCTCCAGGTGAAAAATCTCGGGTTGTCCACATTGGTGAAACCGCCCCAGCTGTACCAGGGGTTCTCCTCCGTTTGCAGGCTTCCCGAGGAGTAGTTGAACTCGGCATCCATCCCGTCGGCATTGAAACCGTTGGTGGCGGCCTCGATAATGGCGGCAGGATCATAGAGGCTGCTCTTCCTGGAAAGGTGGTTCAGGTACCGGGCCTTCAGGGACCATGCGAAGCGCTCCCATTTTTCGATATCGCCCTGGTAAAGCACATCGCCGCCGGTCCTGTTGATCGGGGTGTTGTTTTCCGTCTGACGGAAGGCGGCAATGGCCTCATCCAGGATCCGGATTATGGCTTCGTAGACCTCATCCTGCGGATCGAATCCGGGAGTCAGGTTGACCTGCGAGACGCCGTCGTAGGAATCCCTGACCACGATGGCTCCGTACTGATCGGTCAGCATCCCGAAATTCAGTGCCTGAAGTGTCTTGCCCACGCCTACGAAGTGCGGGGAACCGTCTTCCTGACCCAGACGGATCAGGTCAACGGCATTGGGAAGCGCCCAGGTGTAGGCGTTCTGCCAGAAGAAGTATGCGGATGTGAACCGCCAGGTTTCGGAATTGTGGAATGCGCCGGTAGTATTCCGGGTCACTCCATATTGTGTTACCGCGCTCACTTCACGCGTGCCGCGCCACATTGCGGCTCCGTTGCTGGTCCGTATGGCTCCGAGTATCCTGTTTTCCGGGGGAACTTGCGAAGGGAGGTTCGGGTTGTCGTTCACCGACAGGAAATCCTCGCAAGCACTTCCCAGAAAAAGGACGAGAAGCAAGAGACTGCCAATCTTTAAATGTTTGATTTTCATGATTACAACCTTGTAGAAATGTTATCGTTTTCTTTAAAAAATCGTTGATGAGGTGCGGGCCTACAATCTGAGTCTGAGGCCGAAGTCAAAGCCGCGTGTTGCCGGGACACCCAGGTTGTCAAAGCCGAAGGATCCGGCACCGCCCACACCGGCACCGCTTCCTGATACTTCAGGATCTACACCGGAATAATTGGTGAAAAGCAACAGGTTGCGGCCGGTCACGTAGAACTGCAAACTGCTGATCGGCAGGTTTTCAAGGCGCTGGGCCGGAACGGCATAGCTCAGGGTGACGAAGCGCATGCGGTACCAGGTGCCGTCCTCGACAAATTCGCGGCCATTGAGCGCGTAAAGGCTCGTGTAGTAATCCTGATCCAGCAGAACGGCCTGTGTATTGCGCTGGCCGGTTGATTCCACGATGCCATCAAACACCTTGCTTTCACCGCGTTCCAGTGTTTTGGTGCTCAGGCCTGAGCGGACCAGCGCGTTCTCGGTGGCATTGAAGATCTTGCCGCCAATGCGCACATCCCAGGTGAAGGAAAGCGACCAGGTCTGGTAGCTGAACGTGTTGGTCATGCCGCCGATCCAATCCGGTTCACGGTTGCCGATATACTCAAGAATGGGCGATACCTGAGGGTAGCCCCGATCGTCAAGGAGCAGTTCGCCGTCGTCGTTGGTCCGCCAGACACGCCCGTTGATCCCGAAGAGTGGCCCGTCAACGAATGCGGAGCCCTGGGCCACAGAGAAAGCCGCCCAGGAGTCGGACAATTCCACCCGGTCCAGCGTGCCTGGAAGATCGATAACCGTTGCCGTGTTCTTGGCAAAGTTCAGGTCCAAACGCCAATCGAACCGCGACCTGCGCACCGGATGGGTGTTGAGGATGAGCTCGACACCTTCGTTCCGGATGCTTCCGCCGTTCAGGTAGGCCAGGAAGCTGCTGGTGGATGGAGGCGTCCGCGTACCGAGGATCTGCTCGTCGGTTTCGGTCCTGTAGTAGGACAAATCGAGTCCAAGACGCTCATCCAGGAAGCGGAAGTCGGCACCAAGTTCGATGGAATTGGTGAATTCCGGCTTGAGTGACGGGTTGCCATAGAAGTTGTTCACATTTGAAATGAAACCCATGGGGGCCACCGTGAACCAGTTGGTTGCCGTTGCCAGGGTGTTGGCCAGGATGTGCGGCGGGGCATCCTTGCCGACACGCGCCCATGATCCGCGCAGTTTGATGTACGAAAGCGCCGAACCCTGGATGTTGTAGCCCAGCTCGTTCATCACCTCGGTAAGGACCACAGATGCGCTCACGGCCGGATAGAAGAAGGAGCGGTTGTTCACCGGCAGGGTGGACGACCAGTCGTTGCGTCCCCGGAAGTTCAGGAACACCATATCCTTCCAGTCAATGTCAAAATCCACAAAGGCACCGATAAGTCTTCTTCGGGTCTCACCGCGGGAGGTCCGCCGGTCCTGTTCCACCACGTTGTTGATATTGGGGAAATTCGGGTCAATGAAGTTCTGTCCGGTCTGGGACATCACGCTGCGCTCCATCATCTCCAGGTTATGCCCGACCGTCAGCCTGGTGTTGATCGCATCGGCGAAGGTCCGACTGGTGCTTACCATCAAGGTGGACGTGGTGAGCTGGTTGTTGATCTCCGAGTTGGTGATGATTCCCCCCATGGAAGCCATGGCACCGGTTGCCTGGTAATTTTCACGGCTGTCTGTGTAGCGGTCCGTGCCCAGACGATAGGTTATGTTCAGGAAGTCAAAGGGGTCGTAGAAGACGCTTCCCACGACCATGGACCGGGAGACATCGCTTTTAAAGGGCTTGTTTATGGTCCCCCAGTAGGGATTATCGCTGCCCGTAATGGTACGCTGGGTGCCATCCTGATTCAGATAGTCGCGCATATTATCACTGCGTGGCCAGAAGAGCGCACCCATGACACCACCGGCGCTTCCCTGGGAAACATAGTTGCGGTCGGTTTCAACATAGCTGGCTGTACCTTCCAGGCGCAGATTGCTGCCGGCGCGGGTGTCGGCGGTCAGGCGGAAGGAGTTCCGGTTGAAGCTGTTGTTGTGCTCAACGATACCGCCCTGGTCCATGATGGACGCCGAGGCGTAGAATCGCGACGTGGCCGTTCCTCCGCTGAGCGAAAGATCGTGGTTCTGGGTGAACGCAGTCTGGAAGAAGTCCCCCAGGTTGTCGTAAACCGTCTCGCCGGACTGGAAGGCAGGTCCCCATGAACCCGTCGCATTGGGATCGAAAACACCCTGCTCCCCCTGCTTGTAGCGGGACTGCAGCGAGGGGATATTGCCCACGCGGTCAAACGAAACCGTACTGGAGTAATCGATAATGGCGCGCCCTTCGGCACCGCGCCTGGTGGTGATGACCACCGCACCCGAGCCGGCACGCTGTCCGTAAAGCGCTGCCGCGGATGGACCCTTCAGAATGGTGATACTCTCGATATCCGCCGGATTGATGTCAATGGCCCGGTTCGATCCCGGGGAATTGAGTCCGCCCGTTGTGGTATTGTCAATCGGAATACCGTCCACGACAAACAGCGGCTGGTTGTCGCTGCTAAGCGAGGTTCCGCCACGGATAAGCATCATGGAAGAGGCACCTGGCGCTCCTCCGGAATTGGTGATCTGAACGCCGGCCACCTGTCCCTGCAGTGCGTTGATGATATTGGGCTGCCGCGATTCGATAATGCGGTCGCTTCTGACCTGCTGGATGGCGTAGCCCAGGGATTTGGTCTCGCGTTCCAGGCCGAACGCCGTGATGACCAGCTCGTCACCGATGATAAGCTCGGGGGCCAGTTTGATATCCAGCGTGGTTCTGCCGTCGATGGCCACCCTCTGTCTTTGGTAACCAATAAACGAGACGACAAGCGTCTCATTCAGGCTCGGGACGGTCAGCTCAAAGTTGCCGTCCAAGTCCGTCGTGGTACCCTCCAAGGTGCCTGCTATGACAATGTTCACGCCCGTAAGTACCTCACCGGATTCCGCGTCCGTCACCGTTCCCTGCACAGTTGTCTGTGCCAGTGATGAAATCGCCGTGCCCAGTATCAGCATACTTGCCAAAAGGACCGGAAACATGCCTTTTAATGCTCGTATACAACCATATTCCGTAGATTTACATTCCATAATTGATGCTCCGATATTCTAGGTTTTCGTTTCTTGCGTTACAGATGCATTGCACCATGAAAGAAAGTCCTCGAATACCCGGTACGGCTGATTCCTTATACCATCGCATACGCATTGGAAAAAATGTGCGGCTACGTTAATACCCTAAATGCGGCTATACCCTGTGACTACGTATCCGTTTCCCTCCGTTAAACTGGCTGCATTCTGATTCCCTGTTCATCTGTATCGTCACGATATATAAAAAATTTATGCCTTTCAATTTTTTTTTAAAATTTGTATTAAGATTGCGTTCTCTGCTTCACGGTCATTTTTTTTCGTAATCTGAGCAGGTTTTCTGATCTTTGATCCCGGTCGGCCAGCCGGCTCCGGCACTTGGCCAATCCCGGCCACGCATATGCACCCAAATCCATCCATTCCCATCCATAAAGCGAAAATGCGACCTATTGCACTCTGCCTGATTCTGCTGGTCTTCCCGTTCCGGCACGTCCCGGCCCAGGAGCTGGACGTACCCTATTACGTCACCGAACCCGAAGTCGTGGAGGGGA
>RECX01000330.1 GCA_007693825.1 Balneolaceae bacterium | reverse complement strand
CATCATGACGGGTGTCGGGGAACCGTCGCACGCAGCAAATCAGGACGATGAAATCGTTACCCACCTGAGGGAGCATGGCCTGGAAGTGAGCGGGCCGCATGATCTGGATCCCTTGCTGGAACGTGCTGCCGGCAGCCGGCTGGTGCTGCTCGGGGAAGCCTCGCACGGCACCTCGGAGTACTACACATGGCGTGCCGAGATCAGTCGCCGGCTGATCGAGGAGCATGGATTCGACTTCATCATTGTGGAGGGGGACTGGCCCCTGGCATTCCGGGTCAACAGGCATGTAAAGCATCTGAAGGAAGAGCCGGTATCCACCCGGGAAGTGATGCGCCATTTTTCACGCTGGCCGCAGTGGATGTGGGGAAACGAGGAGGTCAAGGAGCTGATCGGCTGGATGCACACGTTCAATGAGGGCCGGCCGGAGCATCGGCGCGCCGGTTTTTACGGGATGGATATCTACGCTCATGAGGAGGGAATCGCCGACGTGGTGGCATTTCTGGAAGAGCACGACCCCTCCGCCGCCCGGATGGCCCGCAACAACTACCGCTGCTTCACCCGCCATCGCGACATGCAGGCTTACCTGGAGATGGTGTACCGCACCAGTCAGCACTGCGGAGACGATATTGAGGAAGTGCACCGTCACATCGAAGAGAACCGGGCGGCATTTCTTTCTGCCGATTCGGTCCGTTTTGTGAACGTCTGGCAGTCATCACGGATGGTGATCCATGCCGAGCGCCATATCCGGGGCAACCTCATGCGGGGGCCGCACGCCTGGAACCATCGCGCCGATCACTTCTATGATGCCGCAAAAAACCTGCTTGAACGGTATGGCGAGGATGCGCGCGGAATCGTCTGGGCGCACAACACCCACATCGGGGATGCGCGGGCCACCGACATGCGCAATGCCGGCATGAAAAATATCGGCCAGATCGCCCGGGAGGAACTGGGCGAGGAGCAGGTGTATGCCATCGGCTTCGGGACCTACCGGGGGGATGTGCTTGCCGCCCGGCAATGGGAGGGACCCATGGAACGGATGCGGATCCCGGGGGCCGTGTCCGGCAGCTACGAATACCTCATGCAGCAGGCCGGGATTTCACCGATGCTCTTGCTGCTCGACGATCCGGAGGAGCACCGGCCGCTGATGCAGCCCCGCGGAAACCGGGCTGTCGGCGTGATTTACCAGCCTGAACAGGATGCCACGCAAAATTACGTGCGGACCGTCCTGCCCAGGCGCTACAACGCGTTCCTGTTTTTCGAGGAAACCACGGCGCTGACCCCGCTGGATCCCTGATGCAACCTGTTCAGGGCAGAAATCTGGTCAACAGGTGTGAACCTGGCCAACAGGTGTGAACCTGGCCAACAGGTGTGAACCTGGCCAACAGATGTGAACCCGGTCAACAGGTCCGGCTCAGTTCAGCAGTGATTCCGCAATCTGCTTGCTGAAAGCAGCAAGGTCGGGCGGAGTGCGGGATGTGATGATGTTTCCATCCACCATAACCTCAACGTCCACAAAAGTGGCTCCGGCGCCGGTAATCTCATCTTCGATACCGCCTACGCCGGTGAGCGTCCGGCCTTCAATCACGTCGGCGGTGACCAGCACCTGCGGACCGTGGCAGATGGCGGCGGTGGGTTTGCCTGACTCGACAAATGCCCGCACAAAGTTGATCACCTCCTCATGTTCCCGGAGATTTGCCGGGGAGCGTCCGCCGGGGATGACAAGCGCGTCGAAATCGTCCGCCGATACTTCGATGACCGAACGGATGACAACGGCGGTCATATCGCTGTTGTAGGCGGTGTACTCACCCCGCTCCACACCGATCACGGTCACGTTGGCGCCGTGGTGCATCAGGTAACCCATCGGGAACATGGTTTCCCCGTCATGGAATCCTTCGGTGACCAGGAAAGCCACATTGTTGCCCATGAGCTTGCCGGTGCCGGGAATCATATCCTCGGCTTTCCGCCCTTCACAAGCGGCTGCAAAAATAATTAAGAGTGCTAACAGAGTGGGTGTCCGGAGTTTCATCAAATAATTCATGGTTCCTCCGTTTTTTTGGTTTTTTTAATGGTTAATGAGGCCGGGATTGCAGACTGCCGCATTCCCGGGTTGTTGCATATACAGCGATCAGGTATAAAAAAGGTCAGATATAAAAAAGTCAGATATAATGAAAATCAGTCAGCATAAATAAGGTGTCAAAGTAGTTGTAACGTATCAAAACTCGGATTCTTTTGCTATCATGTCCCATGGAAGCCCGGGTTTGTCCCATAAAAACCGGAAATTTTCTGCCATGAAAATGACTGCCTTGGAAATGATATCCATGAAAGTGATTGCCTTGAAAACCCCTGCTATGAAAATGCCTGCTGTGAAAGTGCCTGCTATGAAAATGCCTGCTGTGAAAGTGCCTGCCAGAAATATGAAATCGCTCCATTTTTTGTCCGGCCAGCCCATAATGCTGGTGGCGCTGCTCGCTTTTTGTCTTTTTATTTATGGATGCGGCCCCGGTGACGCTCCGGGCGGAAACGATAGCATGGGCCCTGATGCGGCAGGCCGGCCGGCCGGGGAGATCCTCGGGGATGAGCTGCTCTCCGGAGAAGTCGCGGTACTGGTCACCAACGCACGGATCGTTGACGGGACGGGATCGGAAGCCCGGAAAGGCGAGGTGCTGATCGAGAACGGTCGGATCGCCGCCGTTTACTTTGATGACTCCGGGACGCCGGACGAGCAGCCCGGTGATCATCAGGGTGGCAATGACCGTCCGCAGCGGCATGATCTTGCCGAACGGCCCGGCCTGTACCGGATCGACGCCGGCGGCATGGTGCTGGCGCCCGGTTTCATCGATGCGCATGCCCATGGAAACCCGCTTTCCACCCCCGAATTCGACAATTTTCTGCACATGGGTGTGACCACGATTTCGCTCGGACAGGACGGACGGAGTCCGGAAGACGGACCGGTTGCCGCGTGGATGGACCGGGTCGATGCCCTGGGCACCGGTGTCCACATCCTCCATTTCATTGGACACGGGACGGTCCGTGAGCGTGCCGGGGCGCCGCCCGTGACCGGATTGGAGCCCGGCATCCTCCAGCAGATGCAGCAGATCATAGACGACGCCATGCGTGACGGCTCGTTTGGTTTGTCCACCGGCACCGAATACAGTCCCGGTTACCACGCCGATGCCGGGGAGCTGGCCGCCATAGCGCGTCCGGTGGCCGGGCATGGCGGACTGGTGATGAGCCATATCCGCAGCGAGGACGATGATTTGGTGGAAGCGGCGATTGAGGAGCTGATTGAGCAGGGGCGCCGTTCGGGGGCCCATGTGCATGTTTCGCATATCAAAATCGTCTATGGCAAGGGCGAAGCGCGGGCGGAAGAGGTGCTGGCCGTGCTGCACCGTGCCCGTGATGAAGGGGTTGAGATTACGGCGGACCTGTATCCTTACGCGGCCAGTTTCACCGGAATCGGGATTGTCTTTCCCGATTGGGCAATGCCTCCCAATGACTTTGACTCGGTCCGCACGCACCGTCGCGACGATCTCAGGGAATTTCTGCGTGAGCGCGTAATGCTGCGCAACGGTCCGGAAGCCACCTTGTTCGGCACGGCGCCGTGGGCCGGTATGACCCTGGCCGAGGTCGCCGATTCGCTGGGCAGGCCGTTTGAGGATGTGCTGATCGACGACATCCCTCCCGGAAGTGCCAGTGCGGCCTATTTTGTGATGGATGAGGATGTGGTCCGGCGGCTGCTTCTGGATCCGCTGGTCATGGTGTCAAGCGACGGGAGTCCGACCATGCGCCATCCGCGCGGGTACGGAAGCTTCGCGAAGATCATCAGGCAGTACGTCATGGAGGAAGAGGTGCTTTCGCTGGAAGAGGCGGTCCGCAAGATGACGGGACTTACCGCATCCACCCTTGGGTTGGATGACAAGGAACAGGTGGCGGTGCCGCGGGGGCTGATCCGGGAAGGATTTGCGGCCGACCTGGTGGTGTTTGATCCGGTGGCGGTGCGTGACCGGGCGACATTTGAAGAGCCGCACCGGCTGGCGGAGGGCATGTCCTGGGTGTTTGTGGATGGCGTGCCGGTGATTGCGGAAGGTGTGCGGCAGCCGGTGAATCCGGCCGGGGTAATCCGCCGGCAATCGACAGGCAATTCACAGTAATGAGCAGATAATGGCCAGACAATAGACAAATGACTGGCAGGTAAAGTGCAAGTGATTGGCAGGTAATGTGCAGGTGACTGGCAGGCAATCGCAAGAGGGTTATGCAATAATCAGAGCTAAATATTATGATAAATATTATTGACTCACCTTAAACAAGGCCGGCATATGAATGAAAAAGCGACATCACCGGTCACTGTCATAGAGCATACGATGAGTTTCGGCAGGGCGAATGTTTACGGTGCGATGGCAGCTATACCCATGGGAGCGGTGCTTCTTGTCCCGTATCTGCTTATTTGGGGCAACAATCTGATTCCGTTTCAGTTCGGTTTCCTTCCTGCGATGATCGTTCTTGTAACCGGAATTGTCATCCATGAGCTGCTGCATGGTTTCGCGTGGGCTCTTTTTGCGAAATCAGGTGTGAAATCAATTGAATTCGGGATGAAATGGAAGTACCTCACGCCGTATTGCCATTGTTCCGAGCCTCTCATGGTGAAGCACTACAGGATCGGAGCCGCGATGCCCATGATTGCGCTGGGATTGATTCCGGCGGCGATTGCCATGATTACCGGAAACGGACAGATGTTTCTGTTTGGGCTTGTGTTCACGATCGCTTCCGCCGGGGATGTGGTGGGCCTGATTACGCTCCGCAAGTTTGATGGCGATGAATGGGTGCAGGATCATCCGGACGAGGTGGGTTTCATCAGCTATTCCAAGGGATAAAGCAATGATCTCACCCCTATTGCCACTGCCCACTGGTGAAATAGTGCAAGTCGCTGGTGAAATTGCTGCAAGTCGCTGGTGAAATCGCCGCTGGCCGCAGGTGAAATTGCTGCAGGCCGCAGGTGAAATTGCTGCAGGCCGCTGTACATTATGGCGATATCAGGATTGT
>RECX01000072.1 GCA_007693825.1 Balneolaceae bacterium | reverse complement strand
AAGCTTCCTGCGCTTGTCTTTACTCGCAGATTTATTCATGGAGTGTACCCCTGTGGTTGTTTCTGTAATTAAATATTTTCAATAAGAGATAGTTGCGGTATCAATATTTGATACCTAAGTATACCACTTTTATTGTGAATTCCTGATGAATATTCCCTTTTGCAACCGCTTTTTCGGGCTTAAATAATCATATATTTCGTATTTGTGACACTACCGGCAAAAGATGCTTTTGCCGCAGCGCAAGGCAGCCGCACGAGAACACTTCCGGATAACCGAGCCGCAATGCAATGGCACGCAAACTGAGTATCTTGTCCACTGATACCGGATTCGCTTTTTCAGTGATCCGGATGCAATGTCACGAAACGGAGTGCGCCCATGTCCCGATCCACCAGATACAGCAATAAGAAGTTCGGCCTGCCCCCGGGAAGCCTGGTATTCACGGGCAGAAAAAAAACAGAACAGCTTCAAATCAGTGTGATGGATTATGGACCGGAGCAGCTGGAGGAGTCGCAATCCCGCGACATCACCTCCTGTTTCCCGTTCCGCGACACTTCCGCAACCTCCTGGATTACCATCACAGGGCTTCATGAAACGGAAAAAATCGAAGCCCTGACAAAGCACTTCGGAATCCATCCCCTGATCTCGGAAGATATCCTCAACATCCAGCAGCGACCCAAGGTGGAAGTGTTTGACGATTATGTTTTCATCACCCTGAAGATCCTGGATTTCGAAAAAGACACCCGCCTTGTCGGCATCGACCAGGTCAGCCTCATCCTTGGCAACGGCTATGTACTCATGTTTCAGGAGCAGCAGGAATCGTTGTTCGACCCTCTTCGCAAAAGGGTCCGGGAAAGCAAGGGGCGCATACGGAGGATGAACTCCGACTACCTCCTCTATGCCATCCTGGATATCATCGTCGATCACTACTTTGTGAACCTGGAACAGATCAGCGACCACATCGAGACCATCGAGAAACACCTCATGACGGAACCGGACCCGAAAACGCTCAACGAGATCTACCGTCTCAAGCGGGAGGTGCTGTTCCTGCGAAAGTCGGTCTGGCCGCTGCGGGAGGCGATCAGCCGGCTGGAGAAATCGGAGTCAGCGCTCATCACAGAGAAGATTATACCGTATCTGCGCGATCTCTACGACCACGCCATCCAGGCCATTGACAGCATAGAGACCAGCCGGGACCTGCTTTCGGGCATGCTGGACCTCTACCTCTCAAGCGTCAGCAACCGCATGAACCAGGTTATGAAGATGCTGACCATCATCGCCACCATCTTCATTCCGCTCACCTTTATCGTCGGTATCTACGGCATGAACTTTGAGAACATGCCGGAGCTGGAATGGCATTATGCCTATTATGCCGTACTTGGATTCATGTTTACAGTAGCCATCGGAATGCTGATCTGGTTCCGAAAAAAACGGTGGTTGTAAATAGCATCTATTAGCAGGGGATCAGACAATTCAAGGTGATCAAGTAATTCTGATCAGCACGTCTCTGGCTCAACTCGGCAAATGACAAGAATTTGTGGCCTATAAATGATTATGTGCTCCCGGTCCATTCATCTTCCAGTAAATCACATAATAACTACCTACCTTAACCGGTTTTGAAAAATCATCAGGTCGTAGCCTGTCTACTACTTTTTTAGCCTGATCGGGGTAGTTTTGCAACTCCATCGTCCTCTGATGAAAAAAAACATCTTTTGAATCGCTAAACTGAAAACAGGTGACGAAATCAAGAAAATCTCTTCCGATCCGGAGCTGATTGTGTACCGAATCTGCCATTGTTTTGGAAGCAAACCACAACTCACCGGTTGTCACAATTTCTGACTCATCAAGCAATTCTATCCTTATTGAACTCTTAAAAAGAATGCCATCCGGATAATCTAGCGGCGAAAACGAGGTAAATCGCCACTTTTTTATTGAATCTATCGCTGCAACATTCCACTTTGGATTTTTAATCGGATTCAAAATGCGCGCATCGTCAACACTGCCATCCGGTGTAACACGTATGAGCACCTCCAATCTTCTTCTAATGAGAGGGGCATCTTCATCAAAATCCGGGAGCAACGTATTCTGGACCAATTGAACAGGCACATCGCTCCCAGCTTCGCGGCTGGAACGACAAGCCAGAAGGCAAACGGGCAAAAGAACCAAGACAAATGCAAGCCGCATAGAAACCTGGATTTAAAAATTCAGATCTAACCCGTCTTCTCATAGTAATCTAAGGAAAATCTCACGCATTACTGCACATCAAAATCGAAGAATGTATCGGAATAGGGCTCGTCAGCCAGGCGACAGGGACACCATTCGCGCGAACAGGGCAGGAGTTCGTTGATCCTTGTGAATGACAGGCATCCTGTTTACGCAAGAGAAGTGTCTTCACTTCAATAAAATCATGGCGCCAGTGAGTGCATGGCTGTTTTGCATTCAATCTATTTTACTAATTATTCACTTGATGAGTGTGAAACGACATAACCGACCACTTCGAGGTTATAATCCCTGTACGTATTGTACTCACCGCGAAGCCAAAGAACAGCCCATTCCTCACCACCAGCCACTACAATCGGCCGGATATTATCGTATGTCGAATTTGAAGTAACCGGTTTCCAATTCCAGGTCGCGCCTCCGTCACGGGTATTACCCTGGAATATCTCATAGTGCCGCTGCCCGTTGGCTTCACTGATCAACGGTTCTCCGGTTACCGGATCTGCGTCAGTTGAGATATAGGCCAGTGACGGATTATCCGGATGAAGCGAAATTAATCCTGTGTATTCATCCTCATGCGGGTAAAGCCTGGTGCCGGCATAGGCGATTTCGTAGTCATGCCAGCGGCTGCCATCCCATCTCGCATACCGATAACGGTGATCCATTCCCCCTTCTCCTCGTTTCACTCTGTCACGGGTCACCGAGTACGCCACATGTGGAAATCCGTCGGCATCAAGCCCGATGTCCGATGCCCATGCTATGTTATGTTCATCACCTGAGAAAATCTTCGTGAAATCAAAAGGCGTCCTGTCCGTATCACTTCCTTCCAACGCGCCAATATCCACTCCATCCGAACGGAAAACCCGATCATTTTCGACATAACCATGATACAGATTGTTCTCGTAGTCTCTGGGATGGGCTTCGGTTATAATGAAATGGATCTGGTTGGTTTGATTTGAAGTGTAGCGAACATACGGGCGATGCCTTTCATGAGCAGCCAGACGGCCAAGATAGCTCCAGGTATCACCTTCATCGTCAGATACCATCACGTTGGGATGCCAGCCGATTCCCCGATGGAAGTTATAGGTGCGTCGGTTTTCTGTGAGATGATAGACATTTGAGTAGGTTGCCCGGTCACCCACGCTGACCTGGTTCACAGGTCCCCAACGGGTCGGGTCTCCGGGTTTCTTTGAAACGCGCCAGTGTGAGTAGGGACCGTTATGTTTGGAATACACCATCAGATAGCGGCCATCCGGACGCACCATAAGTGCAGGCTGGGCATGGTCATTCTGCTGAAACCGGGGATGCAGATTCAGCGTATCACCCTCACTGGTATGAAGATCATGTATGGTGAGAATGATATCCCCAACTGAGGATACTGACGCAAAGAGCAATCGGCCATTGTCGATAATACCACGCTCGTCCTGGAACCAGCACCACCCTCCGTCCGGATTAAATACCAGCGGATCTCCGCTATGAACAGCTATTCCGTAATCCCCTTTGTGTTGGCAAAAACCCAGCAGAGCAGCGATTAAACACAAACACAGGATATTCCGAAGATAGATAACATGTCTGAAATTGCATTCCATTTTCATCTGTTTAAAAATGTTGGATTCATAAGGTCAGATAGAATATCCATGACCGGTTTTAATCATGCTCCTGTGTGTCCTGGCGCAAGCCCGGTCATGAATATTTCATGTGTTTATAGTTCCTATTTCTGACGTCACATGCAATATCCATGACGGTTATAATCATGCTTCTGTGTGACAGGGAGCCGTCATGGCTATAGCACTTCGTGACCCTCGGTTCATCTGTTTAATATAATATCTCCTGAAAAACTATAATTAAGTGAGTTTACAAAGCCTGGAAATATCCGTCATCTGTAGTGTAAGCAGTATCAGGCTCTGTTTCGACTTGAATAATTGAAATTGAATCCATGTCGTATTGATAAGGCAAGCGGACGCCTGATATCAACTGTTGCATTCAAGTCCGGCTTCTTTACTCTCGCGCAACGGCTTATGAAAAAGGATGGGGACATGTAAAACCTTACTGCACGTCGAAGTCAAAAAACGTCTCCGGGTAAGGCTCGTCAGCCAGGCGGTAATGCCACCATTCGCGCGAATACGGCAGGAACCCGTGGCGCTCCATGGTTTCTTTCAGGAGGATGCGGTTGGCGGCCTGCTCAGGGGTGACCAGCTCGGAGTCATGGTGCGATGGCGGACCGAACAGGTCGAACCCGCTTCCCATATCGATTTCTTCGCCGGTTTCCAGGTCGTAGAGCGACAGGTCGATGGTGCTGCCGCGTGTGTGTCCGGACCGCTCGGCAATGTACCCTTTTTCAAACAGGTCGGCTTTGTCCACCTCGGGATAATACTTCTGTTTGGTCAGGGTATCCGACGGATCCCGGGCCCAGCGCACAAAATGGTCCACCGCTTTCTGTGGACGGTATGTGTCAAAGACCACGATGCCGTATCCCTGTTCGCGCAGCTCGTCCGCCGCCTTCTTCAGGGCCGCAAGCGCTTCATCGGTCAGGATGGCGACCGGGGCAAGGTACCCGTCCACCCGGGCCCCCACGAAATTATCCTCGGTGTAGTACCGGATGTCGTATCTGGCGTCGGAAATGACCTTGTGGACATATCCGAAGCCATCGGGGATCCGGCTATCTTCTGCACGGCGGTCTTCCTCACCGCTGCATGCGCCAAACAATATGGTCAAAAACAGCAGCGGAAGTAACAGGTGAAACGCACTCATTGTGACGATCGGGTAAAAAGGTTAAGGGTAGCAGCTAATATGTGGCTGGTGGCTGGTGGCTGGTGGCTGGTGGCTGGCGGCTGGCGGCTGGGGGCTGGGGGCTGTAT
>RECX01000073.1 GCA_007693825.1 Balneolaceae bacterium | reverse complement strand
AGTGGCGGCCGTTGGCATCGGCGCGCAGCCGGGTAAACATGCGGCTCACCTGGATGTCATAGAACATCCGGGGGTTGAGGGTATGTGTCCATTTTACATAGGCCACCTTGCTGTCGTGCGCATAGGTATTCGCGTTGTCCAGGTCAAGTGAATAGAAGAACTGGTATCCGGGACGGATCTGTACGTCATCACCGACGATCTGGAGCATTCTGGTGTTCTGATTAACCGTCAACGATCGCTGATACGAGGCTTCAAACCGCATGGAAGGCCGGATCCGCCATGTCAGTTTACCCATGGCGCTCCAGCGGTTGTCCTGGCGCGGTGACCAGAAGGTATTGTCGATCAGCGAGGTTTGAACCTGGTCTGCCGTGTTCTTGAAAAACTCGTTGGTGACATTTGCCTGTGCGGCGATAAAAAAGGTCATGGTTCCGGGAGTGTTTATTCCCAGAGCCGGCAGCAGGGACTGGTAGAGCTGCACCGGTCCGCCCAGGCTGAATTCATAGATATCCGTAAAGAAATTGCTGGATGTGGTTGTCATTCGGCCGGGGTTATCCCGCTTGTGGGAGAAGTAGCCGGCGTAGTTCTGTCCGCCTTCCTGGGTCCTGACCGTTACAACGCCCGAGGTGGCATCCCCAACTTCCGCACCCACCCCGCCGGTTGTGACTTCCACTTCGGCATAGGCACTGGCACCGAGGTCCAGTCCGAAGCCGGTTCCCGCAAGCGGATCCTGGGCTGAAACGCCATCCACGATAAAGCCGGTTTCCGAGGCGCGTCCACCACGGATATAGAGCCCTGTCGGATCGCGTATCACGCCGGCCTGCTGTCCGACGACCTCGTCGATCTGTCGGACGGGTGCGGCCTGGATTTCATCCCTCCCGACCCGGGAGGATGTGGACGACTGCTCGATATCGAAGATGGGCCGTGCTCCTATTATGACCACTTCATCCTCGGCAGTGAGGACCTGCTCGCGCAGACGGACATTCAATTCGACGCTCTCTCCTGCTTCCACCCGGATTCCGGTGTAGAGCTGGCGTTCGAATCCGACATAGCTGAATTCGATGTCATAACTTCCGGGGCGGATGTTGGATATGGTGAACCGGCCGTTGAGGTCGGTTGATGCGCCGAACGCTGTGCCACGGATGATGACGTTGACCCCGATGAGTTCTTCACCGGTGTCGGCATCGATGACCTGCCCGGTTATTTCTCCGGCCTGGGCTGACAACCGGCCTGCGGTCAGTACAAGGAATATGATTATAAATAAGCTGATTCGATACATCATAACCGGGTTATTCAAAAGGAAAATTGAGTTCTTCAAGAAAGTATTGCACAGTTCGGTTGAGCGCTTCGCCGCCTTCAATACGTTCCATCTGGTATCCGAAAAAGATAATGGAGTTGTCAGGCGCCCCCGTGACAAGCAGTCTGGAAAAGTCTACGTTTGGATCATGAAACGGAAGCAGGCGGAACTCTGCGTCAAAGAAGCGCCTGGTGTCCCCGGCTGGAAAGACGGGATAGGCACTTCGTGAATCACGGATGATGGTCAGGGTATCTGTGAGACCTTCGTGAACCGGCAGCAGCTTTGCGTTACGCGGTATTGAAAATCCGATAAAACCGCCTGTTGGCACGCGCTCCATACGTTCAAATGGCAGGAAGTTGAAGATGGCGTCTTCTTCGTTCAGGCGCTTGGTTGGTATGTTCACGAACATGGTTCCGCCATTTTCAAAAAACTCGAGGGTTGAGCGCAATGCGTAGGTGATATTTCGATCCATGTCATCAGACACCCAGTAAATGTGGTCCCATTCGGCCAGCACCTGGTTTAGCGTCGGGTCGACCGGTCGGTGGAATGCTGCAGAGAGCGGTACTTTTCGTCCGCCAGAGGCCGTGCCGTCCAGGGTTTCCATGTAGTCAAAACTGGTGATGCCGATATCCCGGAGGATCTGTCTGTGGCGGGCCATGGCATCCTGCTGCGCCACACCGGCATAATCATTGATGAACAGGATCCGCGAGGTCTGTTCTTTGATGAACCATGTGAGGCTGTCGACAGGACTTCGGGCATCGGCATTGTCTACGGCCCTGATATAAAAGGTGTTTTCGCTGTTCATGCGGATGTTATCCAGGACAATGTCGCTGCGGGCAAAGCTTCTTCCGAGATAGACTTGTGCCGAGGTCTGATCGCCTGCAGGTTCGGTGATACGAAAACCCAGGAAACTGATATCAACGGGTATCCTTGTCCATACGTCCAGCGTGTCGTTCATGACCACTTCAAAATGGGAGAGGTTTTCTTCTCCGTCGGGATCCGTGGCCGTCCATCCGATACTGGCCACATGGTAGGTGGTATCGGGGGGTGCCTCCATCTCCTGCTGCGGTGTACTGATACGGTGGATGGTTACTTCAGGGGGAGAATTTTCAATGGGGAACACGACGGAAGCACCTTCCGGGTCGCGAAGGCCTTCGTTGTCGATGGCCCTTACGGTAAATCGAACGTCAGCCACTTTTTCGCCGGGGGGGATAGGCAGGACAAAAACGCTGTCGGTCCGCTCGGTATAAATCCATTCCACTTCATCCTCTGTTTGCGGCGAGTAGATCCAGTCTCTGTCGGTTATGGCATACTCAAATGCGACAACATAACCGTCGGGATCATCGCCCCACCATGAGATGTGCACCTGGCTGACCAGTCTGCGTTCCGCACTGTTATCCTGATCCAGATTGATCTCATTGACAGTGAGAAACGTTCTGGGCGGCTGGTTTTCTTTCAGATTGCCTGTCAGTCCGGCGTCACAGGAGATCAGGCCGGCCAATAACAGAGAGACGATCAATACGGGAAACAGGCGATACATCGTGGTCATAATATTTAGAAAAGATAAAAGGGGCAGAGACCGGTTGGAGTACCGGTCCCTGCCTTACTTGCGGATACGTTATTTAACAAGCATCATTTTTCTGGTCTGGACGAATGCCCCGGCTTCCATCCGGTAGATATAGACGCCGCTGGCAAGTCTTGTGGCATCAAATTCTACGGTGTGTCTGCCGGCACTCAATTCCTCATTGACCAGTACCTGGACCTGACGTCCAAGGACATCATAGATGGCAATCCTGACATGCGACTGGTTGGGCACATCGTACCGGATCTTTGTGGCAGGGTTGAACGGATTCGGGTAGTTCTGTTCCAGTGCAAATCGCTGTGGAAGGTCACTGTCTTCGGCAGAAGTCTGGGCTGCCCGTTCCATGGTGACAGTACGGAATACCGGATTGAAATTCGGTCCGGTTTTGGTGGAGACCTGTACGGTATCCCTGCCATCCGAGGCGAGGATGGTCCAGATAAACTGTTCCGAATCGCCGTCATCCATTCCGCGCGCATCCAGTAAACCGTCCAGATCGTCATACCGGATCACAGCACGGCTTGCAGCTCCGTCACCAACGGAAAGTTGCTTGAACAGCGGGGTTTCAAAGGTTTCATCATCCGGCGTTGAGAGCGCGAAGATGTAGATCACATCGTCGCCGTCCCTGTCGGTTGTAGATGCCCACTGAACTTCCAGGTTTCTTGAAGCCGTGAACTGTGCGTTGTTCGCCGGCAGGAAGAGCGGGAACACGCGGGCCGGGAAGAACAGGTCTTCAACCGGTTTCACATCATCGGACTGGCGCAAGGTCATTTTGGGGTTGCCAAAACTGTATCCATATACACCCTGCACATACTCGAGGAGGGCCCCGGTTTTCATGTCATCATTGTAACTGCCAGCAAAGTTTGACAATATACGCAGGTTGTTTTGTGTGAAATTAAAGCGCACGCGGACAGATGGGTACTCGTCATCCGGTGTTCCGGAGGCAAACGCCCACTCGCCGAAGTCACTTGCCGGTGCATCGGCCTGATTGGTGGCCACGTGGGCGTCCTCAATACGGATCACCATTGCTTCGTATGGAGCACCGCGATGCGGCTGACCGGTCAGGTCGTTGGTGGTGACAACAGGGATGTACTGTTCATAATCCACCTCTCTTTCCATTATCTCGAATACTGGATTGTCGAGGTAGGTTACGTTGGCAAAGTTGTTGTTGGTGTTGGTGTTGCCGACCTCGGACGCCGAAATGATGATGCGGTCGCCCCTGCGAAGGGAAAGTGTTTCTTCGCTGGGTTCCAGAAGGACTCCCGACCAGGGTTCCGCACTGTCATGGATGACGATGAAGCCGTCGGCAGAATCAGCGACAACTACCGCCGTGATGTCAACAGGGATTTCACCGAGTCCGAAAAGCGGGCTGGGCCCTCTCATCCCGTCGGGGGTACGGGTGATGCTGGCGATGTTGTCGACGGCCGAATCCAGGACAAAGAACCTGAGGTCGAGCGGCTCACCATCGAGCAGGTCACCGTCGCGGATGGTACCCGTGATGTCATTGGAGTCGGTGGCACGGATCTCGAAGCTGACGGAGGTCAGGTCGGGGAATGTGGGGAAGGTGTACTCGTAGTCACCGTTGCTTCCCGTCAGTTCCACTTCCGTTTCCTCGCCTTCCACCCGATAGACCAGCACAACCCTTTCAAGAGTCGCATCATCCGTAGCGGGAACCACGCTGAAGCTCACCTCAACGGCTTCCGTTGAAGCAGGGGTCTGGTTGCTTATGTTGTAGTTGGAGAAAATCGGCGGGAAACCGATGACTTCAAGATCCACAGGAATCTCGTAGGGATAGAATACCGGCAGGGTCTCATTGGTATAGCGGATGGCATCGTTGCCAAGGCCTAGCCAGCGGACGCCGTCTTCCATGGCCACGATGGCGAAGGCAGCCGAGCCGTCCGCTTCGAGGTTATCCGGATCAAAGGTGTTTGCCACGACATATCCGCTGTAGTTGATCACGGCACCGGGCGGCGGCGGTTCATACAGGCCGTCTTCTTCCTGTCCGGAAGGCGGTTGGGGTCCGGTTGAAGCGATACGGCGGTAGTTGTAACCGGTTCGATATCCGGCGGTGCGGTCGTTGCGATAGCGAAGCGATGTGTCGCGGTTGTAAGCGATCACATTGCTGTGACCAATATACATCCAGGGCCGGGTACTGGTAAGGTCCCGGTTCTGGATGATTGCGCCTTCAATACGCACATACTGGGCATGATATTTGGTGTAGTTATCGAAACGG